>NVWP01000031.1 GCA_002733705.1 Henriciella sp.
CTTCGACGGTCCGGATGGCTTTCCAGGCGAGGACCTTGACCAGCAGCTTGCCGTCGCTGTTGCGCCACTCAGCCTCGATATAGCCGGTCGATTTCGAGCGGTTCACGACATGTGCATCGATGATGATGTCGCCGTGGCCGACAGGGCGGAAGAGCTTGATCTGAAGGTCCTGCGTCGTGAAGGCCTCGCCATCGGTGAGGGCCGAGAACATGCAGATGGAGACCACATGGTCGGACAGGGCCCCGACCCAGCCGCCAAAGGCACGGCCGGGCTGGACATCGTGGCTGCCATCATTGGGCCAGACATAGTGAACGCGTCCCGGTTCGATCTCTTTCAGCCAGTCTTCCGGCATGATCCCCAGCTTGGCGATGCCTTTCGGCTTGGAGGGCCAGTCGCCGGAGCTGATCCCTTTCAGGAAGCCCTGAAACATGGGGGAATAATCGCCGGGATTATATGAAAGGCTCATACGAGACGTGCTCCGTTCGGGACGGGCGTATCCGGGCCGCCAAGGACGATGGCGCCGCCATCGTCGGGGAAGCCAAGGGTCAAGACCTCTGACATGAACTTGCCGATCTGGCGGGGCGGAAAGTTCACCACGGCCATGACCTGACGCCCGACCAGCTGCTCGGGCGTATAGTGTTCGGTGATCTGCGCGGAGGATTTCTTTTCGCCAACGCCCGGTCCGAAATCGATGAGGAGTCGGATCGCCGGCTTGCGCGCGCCCTCCAGTGGGGCAGCCTCAAGCACGGTCCCGATCCGGATATCGACCTTCCGGAACGTGTCGAAATCAATGGGGTCTGCGGGCGTATCGCCCGGCAGGTCGACCATATGCATGGCTGAAGTCCTTTCTAGACGATCACCGAGCCGCCATCGACGACAATCATCTGGCCCGCCATATACTTGCCGGCATCGGACGCGAGGAAGATGGCGGCGCCAGCGATATCGACCGGGTCCCCGATGCGGCGCATCGGCGTGCCTTTCTCGATCCGCTGGGCGTTTTCCGGGTTTTCCCAGAGCGCGCGGGCAAAGTCTGTCTTGATGAGGCCGGGGGCGACGCAATTGACGCGGATATTGTGGGGGCCAAGCTCAATCGCATAGTTGCGGGCGAGCTGGAAGTCGGCGGCCTTGGAAATGTTATAGGCCCCGATGACCGGTGAGCCCTTGAGGCCGCCAATGGACGAGATGATGACGACCGCGCCGTCCTTACGCTCTTTCATCTCCGGGGCGACCATCTGGATCAGCCAGTGATTGGAGATGATATTGTTCGACAGGATCTTCTCGAACTGTTCATCCCCGATCTCTTCCATCGGCCCGTAATAGGGGTTGGAGGCGGCGTTGCAGACGAGGATATCGATCTTGCCGAACGATGCGCGGGTTTCATCGACGAGATGCTGGAGCTCTTCCTTCGAGGAGATATTTGCCGGGACCGAGATCGCGGTGCCAGCGCCGTGCTTTTCATTGAGTTCGTCGGCAACTTCCTGACAGGGGGCAGGCTTGCGCGAGGAGATGACGACCTTGGCGCCTTGTTCAGCCATCTGTTCGGCAATCGCCTTGCCGATGCCGCGCGATGAGCCGGTGATGAGCGCAACCTTGCCGGAAAGATCGAAAAGACTGGCCATGGTTTCCTCCGTTTATTTCACATGTGCAGTATCTGGCGCCGCACCATATTCAAATCGTGGGCTCTGCCAATCCCCTTGCGGAAACTGGCATACGAGAATCAGCTGCGGAGGGCTGCGGCGGCAAAGAGTGCCCAGCCGATCAGGAGGCAAACGCCACCAATCGGCGTGATCGCGCCGAACCATCGCGGCGCCCCGAGCGCCATGGAATAGAGTGTGCCGGAGAAGATCATCGCGCCGATCAGCATGATCCAGCCGCCCGCCGAGAAAAGACCGGTACGTCCTGAGAGGCTGGCCGCGAAGACGGCGACGGCGTGGACGAGAAGGTAGAGCGTGGCGGTTTCCCACCAGCCGCGGCTTTCCGGTGTGAACCGGCCCGACATGCCATGTGCGCCGAATGCGCCAAGCGCAACGCCGACAAAACCGAGAACAGATGCAATCAGGGTCAATGGCATGAGGCGCCTCCAGTCATCTTTCTCTTAGATCAGATGGCTGGAGGCGGGCAATGCTACATCCGGTCCCGGTCCGGACCTCAGGCCGCGTGGGCTTTCGTCTTGCCGACGACCTGGCCGGAGGCGTCCTCATAGACGAGGGGCGCCTCATCGAGATCGACCTGCGGCAGGGCGTCCTTTTCGTGCCAGTAGTCCTGGGTGTGCTGCCAGTCGGGATGATCGACCCGCTTGGGCATGAGGTGCTGGCCGCGCTGCAGATATCCGGGATTGAAATCGACGGCATCCATCCAGCTCATCCGCTCCATGTCGCGCAGGCTATCGGGGACTTCGGGGCGGACTTCGGCGGCGCCCACCTCGTCCATATGGGCCAGCAGCCGGACCATGAAATCGCCAAGCAGATCGACCCGCAGGGTCCAGCTTGCCCGGAAATAGCCGAAGACGAAGAGCATGTTCGGCACATCCTCAACCATCATGCCGCGCCAGGTGAGGCGCTCATTCCAGTCGACCGTTTCCCCGTCGATCACGAAGGGGATATTGCCGAGGAATTTGAGATTGAAGCCTGTCGCCGTGATGATGACATCGGCTTCGAGCACGTCGCCGGATTTGAGCTTGATGCCTTCCGGCACGAAGCGGTCGATATGGTCGGTCACGACACTTGCCTTGCCGCTGGCAATGCCCTGGAAGATGTCGCCATCGGGCACAAAGGCGATGCGCTGGCGCCAGGGCCGATAGCTCGGCGTGAAATGCTTCATGTCGAAGTCGTCGCCGAGGAAGGCTTTGACAGCTTCGAGGAGTTCGCCTTTTACCGCGTCGGGCTCATCCTTGGCGCGCTGGGTGAAGTCGTGCTGGTCGACGAGGACCTTTTTGCGGATGATGGTGTGAATCCACTCCTCGTCGATCTCCAGACGGCGCAGTTCGTCGGCAAGTTCATTGATATTGCGGCCCGGCGCGAAATAGGTCGGCGAGCGCTGGAGCAGGGTGACATGGGCACAATCGCCCGCAATGTTCGGCACCAGTGTCGCAGCGGTGGCGCCAGAGCCGATGACCACGACCTTCTTGCCGGAGAGGTCGATATTGTCCGGCCAGTTCTGCGGATGGACGATCTCTCCCTTGAAGCTGTCCATACCCTCCCAGTCGGGTGTGTAACCCTTGTCGAGGTCGTAATAGCCCTGGCACATCCAGAGAAAGCGCGCCTTTACGGTGTGTTCGCCGTCGGGCGTCTCATAGGTGACGGTGTAGAGCTTCTCGGCCGAGGACCATTCGGCCTTTGTGATCTTGTGATTGTAATGGATGAGGGGGGCGAGATCGTTCTCTTCGATAAATTCGCCCATATAGGTGAGGATTTGGTCTGCGGCCGCGATGGGCGGGCCGGTCCAGGGCTTGTCGCGATAGCCGAAGGTATAGAGGTCGCTGTCTGAGCGGATGCCGGGATAGGTGTGGACCTTCCAGGTGCCGCCGAAACTGTCCAGCGCTTCGAAAACGGCAATTTTCCTGTCCGGGCAGCGTGTCTTGAGGTGGCGGGCTGCGCCCACACCGGAAATGCCTGCGCCAACAATCAGTACGTCGAGTATCTTCTCGCCCATTCTGTCCTCCCTTTGGACGTCTTTTCGCGCAAGCCTAGCACTGGGAGGCCCTGCGCATATAGGGAAGAACGCCTATGACGCCGGGGAAGAATTCCGGCATCGGGCCGGTGGAGCGATCAGCCTGCCGGTATGGAATAGGTCACGATCACATGGCTCGACACCTTGTCGGAGCCTTCAGGGCGAATCTCCACCTCCGCCACGGCCAGCGTCTTGCCGAGCTTCATCAGCTTTGCTTCGGCGATCACCGCTTCGCCGATACAGGGGCGCAGGAAGTTGATGTTGAGATTGCTTGTGACCGTCATCGGCGTGATGCCGAGACGGGTGAAAATGGCCATATAGGTAACGCTGTCAGCCATGGTCATTTGCGTCGGGCCTGAGATGTAGCCGCCCGGGCGCAGATGCTCCGGCCCGGCTTTGAGGCGCATGATGGCGTGGCCGTCCTCCATCAGGATCACCTCGGAACGGTTCTGGGTATTGTTGAAGGCCTTCGCGAGAAAGCTGTTGGCTTCCTCCACACTCACTTTTGATGCCATGGCTTTCCCCGCGTCACTGATTGATCCGGCCCACCGGTCCCGGCACTCTAGGCAAAGCTTCAGGCCCGCCAAGTGGTCACGACAGGGAAGGAAACCGATATGCTTACATGGGGCGATGAATACCCGATCCACCAGACACCCGAACCGGTCTGGGTGGCCGGGTCTGACCGTAATTTCTACGACCGCTACTTTTTCAACGGCTATGCCAGGGATGGCTCTGTCTTCTTCGGCGCGGCCTTCGGTGTCTATCCGCACCTCAATATCATGGACGGGGCGTTTTCGGTCCTGAAGGACGGGGTCCAGTATTCGGTTCACCTTTCCCGCATTCTGCATCATGAGCGCATGGATACCCGTGTCGGCCCAATGAAGATCGACGTGCTTCAGCCGCTTCATTCCGTGAAGATCACGCTCGACGGAGCAGAGGGGATTTCCGGCGAGCTGACCTTCGAAGGGCGCCATTTCCCTGTGGAGGAGCCGCGGTTCCAGCGCCGGTCCGGCTCCCGCACGGTGATGGATGTGACCCGGATGACGCAGAACGGGTCCTGGAATGGCTGGATCGAGGTGGATGGGGAGCGGATCGAAGTCTCAAGCTATTATGGTACGCGTGACCGCAGCTGGGGTGTCCGGCCTATCGGCACGCCTGATCCCCAGCCCGTCGTGCCGGAGAAGCCCTTCCAGTTCTACTGGGTCTGGACGCCCCTGAACTTTGGCGACCATGCGCTTTATTTCCATGTGAATGAGGATGAGACGGGCGATGCCTGGAATATAAGGTCTGTCCTTGGCAAGGATGGCGCGGATGCTGGCGGGCTGCTGCATCTTCACGACCCGAAATTCTCCGCCGAATATGAGACGGGCACACGCCGTATCCGCAAGGGGCTTCTGGAAGCAGGCGATGGCAATGGCGGCCAGCACAAGGTCCATTATGAGCCTCTCTCCATCTTCCAGATGAAGGGGCTTGGCTATGGCCACCCGCAATGGGGGCATGGCGTCTATAAGGGTGAGTACGCCATTGAGCGCGAAGACTTCAAACCCGGCGTTCTGGCGTGGAATGACCCGACCAATCTGCACATCCAGGCCATTTCAAAAGTGACCCATGAGAGCCCGGACGGCACCTCCTCCGAAGGCGTCGGGGCGCTGGAGCAACTGTTTGTCGGCCCGCACACACCTTCCGGCTGGAAGGATGTTCTGGACACCTGAAGGCTATCCCCAGAGGGCCTGTGAGGGCGGGAAGACTTTCCCGTCCTCATATCTCAGGCCGTTTTCAATATCATCGGCAAGCCAGAGCGGGCCGTCGAGGTCGACCGCATCGGCAAGCGTGCCCAGCAGGACAGCTGGGGCCATGCTGAGCGAGCTGGCCACCATACAGCCGACCATGACGCCAAGGCCGCAGGCTTTGGCTGCGCGGACCATGGCGAGCGCTTCGGTCAGTCCGCCCGTCTTGTCGAGCTTGACGTTGATGACATCGTATAGCCGGGCGAGATCCTGAACCTGATCGCGCGTATGGGCGCTCTCATCGGCGCAGATCGCGACCTCTGGCGGACGTTTCAGCAAGGCGCCATCCTCGCCGGCCGGAAAGGGCTGTTCGATGAGGACAACACCAAGCGCTTTGGCTTCGCGGGCCAGGCCGGGCAGGGCGCCGGCGTCCAGCTGTTCATTAGCGTCCAGGATGAAGCGTGCATCCGGACGCGCTTCGTGAACGGCGCGCACGCGGTCCATGTCGCCCTCGCCGCCAAGTTTGACCTTGAGCAGCCTGCCGGGCGCTTGCCTTGCGGCCTCGGCCATGGCGGATTTTTCCCCGAGAACGACGGTAACGGCGGTTTCCAGCACTTTTGGTTCGGGAAGGCCGGCGCGCTTCCAGACCGGTGTCCCGCTGACCCTGGCTTCCAGATCCCACATGGCGCAGTCGATTGCGCAGCGGGCCGCGCCCGCCGGCAGCACGCCCTGGAGGTCTTCGCGGCTCAGCCCCTCTTCAATAGCGGTGCGCTGTGTCTCAATGAGTTCGATGACGCTTTCTACGGTTTCGCCATACCGGCCATAGGGGACGCTTTCGCCGCGCCCGCGCTGTCCGTCCCGCTCAAGTGTCACACGGACCGATTCGGCGCTCGTCTTTGAACCGCGCGAGATTGAGAAAGCTTGCGCCAATGGTGACGACACATGCTCGATTGAAAGCCTGACCATATGAAATAGAATCTCGTTTTCCTGCAGAATGTTGTAAGACGCTCTTTACCATGCTCAAGGCTTGGATGCGCAGACAGGTACCAGCTAGACGCAAGGCGACTCATGCCAGACAGGCCTGATTTCCAGTTTGAGAGCGAGGCCTCGCCGCCGCAGCTTACGCTGTCGGGTGACTGGACGGTGCATACAATCCGCGATGTCTCCCAACGCCTCGCCGCCGTCCAGAAAAGCGATGTGAAAGAGCTGCAGGCAGATTGCACCGATCTTGGGCGTCTGGATACCGCTGGCGCCTTTATTATCGACCGCTTTGCGTGCCGCGCAGGTGCAGGCGAGGTCAAAGCAGTCAATGCGAGCCCGCAGGTCTCTGCGCTGCTTGAACAGGCTGCCTCTCTTCGCCCGGAGGAGCATGAGGAGAAAAGCAAGACAGAATACGGCGTTGTGGACCTGCTTGAACGCACCGGCCGCACAACGATGAGTTTCCTAGAGGAGACCACGGCAACCCTGGCCTTTCTGGGCGAGACCATTGCCTCCATGGCGCATATGGTCACGCGACCCTCAAAGATGCGGTGGACGGCCCTTGTCTCCGTCATGGAAGACTCCGGGCTGGACGCTGTTCCCATCGTGGCCTTCCTCTCATTCTTTGTGGGCATGGTCATCGCTTTTATCGGAGCGACCACGCTGTCGGAGTTCGGCGCCACAATCTTCACCGTGGAACTGGTTGGGTTTGCCGTGCTGCGTGAATTTGGTGTGGTCATCACGGCCATCATTCTCGCAGGCCGCACGAATTCGGCCTTTACGGCCCAGATCGGGGCCATGCGTATGCGTCAGGAGGTGGACGCCCTGGTGACGCTCGGCCTCAACCCGATGGACGTGCTGGTCGTGCCGCGCGCTTTCGCCATGCTGGTGATGACGCCGATCCTGACGCTGATCGCTGCCCTCTTCGGACTTGGCGGCGGCGTCTTTGTCAGCTGGCTGGCCCTCGATATCAATCCGACTGTCTTTATCAACCGGCTGCAGAGCGCTGTGCCGGTAGCGAATTTCTGGGTGGGGATGTCGAAGGCGCCGGTCTTCGGCCTGGTTGTCGCACTGATCGGCTGCCGGCAGGGTCTGCAGGTCGGCGGCAGCGTGCAGTCGCTCGGTCAATCGACCACCAAATCGGTTGTCCAGGCGATTTTCTCGATCATCGTTATCGATGCGATGTTCGCCCTTTTCTATCTGGAGCTCGGAATTTGAGCGGCGAGGAGACAGCCATCAAGGTGCGCGGGCTGACCACAGCCTATGGCGAGCACAAGGTTCATGAGGGCCTCGACCTCGACGTGCGCAAGGGGGAGATTCTCGGCGTGATCGGGCCATCTGGCACGGGCAAATCCGTTCTGCTCCGCGCCATTGTCGGCCTGAAGGCGCCTTCTGAAGGCACGGTCGAGGTCTTCGGTGAGAATGTGACGGATCTTCGGGGCGATGAGCTGCGCAAGGTCCAGAACCTCTGGGGTATCATGTTTCAGGATGGAGCCCTGTTTTCGAACCTCACCGTGCGCGAGAACGTTATGGTCCCGATGCGCGAACATACCGATCTGCCACTCGGCCTGATGCAGCAGCTGGCTGACCAGAAGCTGCGCATGTCCGGCCTTGAGGACAGTGCGGGCCCGAAATTCCCCTCCGACCTTTCTGGCGGCATGCGCAAGCGCGCCGCGCTCGCCCGTGCCCTGGCGCTCGATCCACCTATCCTCTTTCTGGATGAACCGACGGCCGGGCTGGACCCGATCACCGCGGGCGCGTTCGACAGTCTGGTGCGCGAGCTGCAGAGCGCCTTGTCTCTCACCGTGTTTCTCGTCACACATGATGTGGACACGCTGGCGGCCACCTGCGACCGGATCGCGGTGCTCGGCCGCAAGAAAGTGATCGCCACAGGGACGATCGACGAACTGCGCCAGAACGAAGATCCCTGGATACAGGATTATTTCTGCGGCCCACGTGGCCGCGCCGCCCAAGCGGGAAGAAGCTGATGGAAACACGTGCCAACTATGCGCTGATAGGCGCTTTCGTCATATTCGCGGCGCTGGCCGCGCTCGGATTTGTCCTGTGGCTGGGCCAGTCCCAGTTCAACCAGGATTTTGACGTCTATGACGCGGTCTTTGAGGGCCCGGTGAACCTCGAGGAGGGTGCCTCGGTCCGCTATATCGGCATCAAGGTCGGTGAGGTGACATCGATCGGTATCGACCGCAACGATGCCTCCAAGGTGCGTGCGCGCCTGCGTATCGACAGCGAGACACCGGTGAAAACGGACTCCTCCGCATCGATCGAGTTTGCTGGCATCACGGGCGTGACCTACATCCAGATCAATGCGGGCTCTCCGGACGCGGAGTGGCTGAAGCGCGCCTCGCGCGAAGACATCCCCGAGATCAAGACTGAATCCAATCCGCTCAGCGCGCTTGTCTCGAGCGGGACAGAGGTCATGGGGCGGGCGACGCTGGCGCTTGAGCGGATCGATAAAGTACTCAGCGAGGACAATATCAATGCGGTCACAAACAGCGTCCAGAACGTCGAGGCCATCACCGAAGCGTTGAGTGGGAATGGTACGCTTCTGACAGATGTGACCAGCTTGCTGAAAACCGCCGAGGACGCGGCCCGCAGCTTTGATCAGGCGTCGAAAGATGTCGGCCAGCTTGGCCGCGACGCCAGCGCCGAGGTCAAACGCGTCGGCGACGATATCGAAGCCATCACCGACGACCTGAAAGAGGTCACAAGTTCTGCTCAGGCGGCCATTGACCGGATCGAAGGGGCTGTCGATTCCGCAGCAGATGTCATCGAGGGTCCGGGCACGGATGCGGTGAGCGATTTCCGGATCGTGGCCCAGGACCTTCGGGTTCTGATCGCAAGGCTCAACCGGCTGACGCGTGAGATCGAGCAGAACCCTCAAAGCCTGCTTCGCAGCGATCCGCTGCCATATGAAAGGGACGGCGAATGATCACCCTCCGCACTTCCATCACCGGCGCTGTTCTGGCGCTCGGTCTTGCCTCCGCCGGTTGCGTTTCGGTTCTGCCTGAACAGCCAAAGCCCGAGGCCGTCTACCGCCTGCCGGACCCGCAGACCCGTGTGGAGCTGGAAACAAATGTCGTCATCCGGGAGCCGGATGCGCCGCGTCTTCTGGCCGTCCGCAAGATTACGTCTCAGGGGCCGGATGGCGGGTTCAAGGTGTTGCCGGGCGTTGCGTGGGCAGACCGCGCAACCCGCATGTTTCAGGTTACGCTGCTCGACGCTTTCAGCACGAGTGGAAACGGCCTTGCGGTAGACGATGTCACCGGTGTGAGCGGCGCCTATGAGGTCTACTGGCGTGTCTCGCAATTCTCGCTGGACGGCGGTGAAGGTGTTTGCCAGCTGGAGCTGACCCTGCTCGACGGGGGGAGCCGGGAGCCCGTCGCCCAACACACCGTATCAGCGAGTTCGCCAGCGAGCGCCCGCGATGACCTGGCGCGGGCCATAGCCCTTGCCGATGCCGGGCGCCAGTGCGTCGAACGGGCCGCCACCTTTATCGCAGAGCGCGCCGTTGCCTCGGAAAGCGAAGAAATCTCTGACGAGAGCCTCTGAAATACATATTCATCAGAGCTGCCCTCAGGCGACGTCCCGGTCGCGTGAAGGCATATCGCGGCTGACCGGCAGGAAGAAGCTCACCATGGTGCCACGGCCGACCTCGCTGGCGATGGAGAAGCGCCCGCCATGCATTTCCGCAAATGACTTGGTGAGGGCAAGGCCGAGGCCGGTGCCGTCATAATTGCGCTCGCGCGTTTCGTGGACCTGTTCGAAGGGCTGGGCGAGGCGGGGCAGATGCTCCTTGGGAATGCCGACGCCCGTATCCCGGACCGCGACCCGGACGAAGTCATCCTTCTTCTGGACGGCGACCAGGATACGCCCGCCCGGATCGGTGAACTTGATCGCATTGGAGAGCAGGTTCAGCACCATCTGGCGCACGGCGCGGTGGTCTGCGTCCACTTCGGGCAGCGGCTCGTCGGCTTGAAGCGAGAGGGTAATATCCTTGTCCTCGGCCTTGCGGCGGATCATCCGGACGGCGGCATCGACCGGATCGACAAGATCGATCGGTTTGGGGTCGATAGTCATCTTGCCGGCTTCGATCTTCGCGATGTCGAGGATGTCATTGATCATGTCGAGCAGGTGCTGGCCGGAAGTCAGGATATCGCGCGCATACTCATTATAGCGCATGTCACCGAGTGGGCCGTACATCTCGTTGACCAGGATTTCGGAAAAGCCGTTGATGGCGTTGAGCGGGGTGCGCAGCTCGTGGCTCATATTGGCGAGGAAGGCGCTCTTGGAATTGGCGGACCGCTCGGCCTTGGCCTTCTCTTCATTGTATTTGCGGGCAAGCTCCACATTGTGGCCTTCAGAGCGGGCGAGCTCCTGTACGGCGGCGCGAAGCTTCTTTCTCTGCTGGGTCAGTTCTTCTTCGCTCTTCACGTCCTGTGTGACGTCCAGACCAAAGGTGGTCAGCCCCCCGGCGGGCGAGCGACGCTCCACAATCTTGTACCAGTCGCCCGAGCGCAGCCCCACCACGGTGACATTGGCGTCGTCTGGCGTGGTCCGCTCACTGATGACATTGGCGCTTCTGGCCAGCATGACGGTTTCATAGGCCACCCCGGCCCTGACCACGTCTTCCAGCGCGAATATCCGGGTAAACGCCTGATTCCAGAAGATGAGCCGATGCTTGTTGTCCCAGAGGGCAAAGGGGCTCGGGAAGTGCTCGATGGCTGTCTTGAGGCGCGTTTCCGATGATTTCTGGCGCTCGCGCTGGCGCATGGCGTCAGTAATGTCGAAGACAACGCCGCTGATGTCGCCCGGCTGATCCTTGCCGGGTTCATTGGCGCTGCCGCGAAGTTCGATCCAGGTCTCCCCGCGTGACATGGCGGTGGCCACGGGCATGGTAAAGGTCTGGCCGGGGCGGGTCTCTTCGAGGGCGTGCCGCAGCTGGTTGCGATGATCCTGAAAGATCTGGGCAAAGAGTTCGGATGTGGTGAGCTCACCGCTGAATTGCAGGCCGAAAAGGCGCGCGGCATCCTCGTTGATCCATGCCTCGCTGGATGCAAGCGAAATGCGCCAGGCGCCAATGCGGCCATTGATATTGGCTTTTTCGACGAGGGTGTGGGCCGCTGGCTGGACCGGCCCTGCGGCCGGAGATGGCGGTGGATCTGCCGGTCGGGTGCTGAGACTGCTGTAGAGACCGAAAACGCCAAAGGCCGGTGCGGCAAGAAGGGTCAGGTAAAGTAGAAGGTGGATCGCATTGTCGACCGTCACAAGCGGACTTGAGCGATTGAGGCACAGCGAGAAGGCGGCGCCTTCTACTGGCGCACATGCGGTCAGTGACCGCTGAAGCAGCCCGGAATAGTGAAACCCTGTGCCTTGGCTGAGAATGGTGTGGGTCGGCGCGAGGACAGACTGGCCGCCAATCGAGAGGTTACGTTCGCCATCCAGAATAACGCGTTGCACCGGGTTTGCACCCAGCACCCACTTGCCGGCGCCCACGCGCGAAATGATGCCCGTCTCTGCATCGAGCGGGTGGACGAGCATGATGTCATTGTCTGGCGCCAAATGCAGCCGGGTGCCCGCCTCGATCATGCCGTCTGCCATCTCGGCAAGCTCGCGCTGTAGCGGATCATTCGACGTCCGGGCGGACTGAAGGGAGACCAGATGATCGACGCCGATCTCTTCTGCGTCGATGCGCGAGAGAGGGCGGCCGGTCTCCAGGAACGTATCCAGCGCCCTCGTCGCCGCATCGGCGGAGGCGTTCAGCATCTGGCCTGTGAGCAGGGCGTCGCGCTGGGCGAGCTGCATGGCATCACGGTCCTTCGAGGTCTGGCCGAGCCAGCCAACAAGAACGACACAGGCGGCCAGGATGCAGAAGGTTACGATGAGCACAGGCGCAACCATCCGGTTCGCGCCGGAGGCTCGCGACGGGGGCTTGCCCCGTTCAACCTTCGTGTTGCCTGCCGCCAAATCCCGGCCCTTCATTCACGTCCCGCAAAACCAGTAACACCTTGGTCAGAAAAGCTTTGCGTTCGCGTTAATGAAGGGCGCGGGGCTGTTAATCGATGGCGCGCGAGAGAATATCTGCGGCGTTTTCCGACAAACCTTCGGCCTGGAGTGCTTTCAGCGTCTTCTCCGCGCTCGCCTTGGCGGCCGGCTCAAGCTTGCGCCATTGCTCGAAACTGGTGAGCAGGCGCGCGGCGAGGGCCGGATTGCGCTTGTCGGTCTCGAGCACGATGTCCCCGATCACCTTATGACCTTCGCCATCCTTGGCGTGGAAGGCGGCAAGATTGGTCATCGAGAAGGCGGCTGCGACAGAGCGCACCCGGTTCGGGTTGGACAGGTCGAAGTCTGGGTGCTGCGACAGACGCCGGGCATCCTCTGCGGTGCCCTGTCCGGCCTGGACGGCGAACCATTTGTCGATGACCAGCGGATTGTCTTTCCAGCGCTCATAGAAGGTCTCAATGGCCTCGTCGCGCTCAGCCCCCTTGAAGGGGACGAGCGTACGCAGGCAGGCGAGGCTCTCGGTCATGTTCGGCGCCGCATCGAAGAGCGCTTTCAGACGCTTGGCAGCATCGCCCGTGTCCAGCGCGCCGGTAAGGCCGATCATGGCGGAGCGGAGCGCCCGGATGCCAGCCTGTTCGGCGTTCGGTTCGAACGGGGCAGGGGACGGCTCTGCCAGGATGCGCTCGGCATCCGGCTTGAGGTTCTCACCAAGCGCCTTGCGCAGACGCTTGCGCGCTTCATTCAGGCCCGCCGGATCAACCGGCTCGCGGTGCTGGAAGAGCTCACCGATGTCGGGCAGAGCTGTCAGCAGGGCGGCGAAGGCCGGATCGGATTCATTGGCCCGCACCGCGTCGCCGAGTGCGGCGACGAGTGCTTCGTCTGGCGGAGATTGCGGCTCATCCAGCAGACGGAAGATTTCGCTGCGCGTCAGTGTCTGGAAATTGTCCCAGATGTTGAAGGGATCGGTCTCGCTCGCGGCAAGCTCCAGCAATTGGGCATTGGTCAGGTCGCGGTCGATACGGACCGGCGCGCTGAACTGGCGGTTGATCGAGAGGAGGGGTTTGCTGGCGCCTTTGCCCAGCTTGATCTCTGCCGTCTTATCTTCGTCATTGAGGACGATGACGGTCTCACCATTCTCCCATCCTTCGGCTGAGGCGTGACCGCCCTTGCCATCCAGCAGCGCTACACGAAGGGGAATGGGCACAGGCTGCTTGTCGGGTTGGCCCGGCGTGGCCGGTGTCGACTGGCGCAGCTTCAATGTCAGGGTCGAGGTGTCGGCGTTCCAGTCTTCCTCCACGCGGACGGAGGGCGTGCCGGCCTGGGCGTACCAGCGGCGGAACTGGCTGAGGTCCTTGCCCGACGCCTTCTCGAAACAGCCGTAAAAATCCTCGATTGTCGAAGCCGTGCCATCATACTCATCGAAGTAAATCTGCATGCCCTTGTTGAAATCATCGATCCCTATAAGGACAGTCAGCGCACGGATTAATTCTGAGCCCTTCTCATAGACCGTTGCTGTATACAGATTGTCGATAGATGCATATTTGTCCGGACGCACTGGATGGGCAAGCGGGCCGGCATCCTCGGCGAACTGGCGCGCGCGCAGGCGCATGACATCCTTGATGCGCTGGACAGGGCGCGAGCGCAGGTCGGAAGAGAATTCCTGATCGCGGAACACCGTCAGACCTTCCTTCAGGCAGAGCTGGAACCAGTCGCGGCAGGTGATCCGGTTGCCGGTCCAGTTGTGGAAATACTCGTGCCCCACAATGCTCTCGATCGCTTCAAAATCGGCGTCGGTCGCGCTGTCCTGGCTGGCCAGAACGTAAGCGGAATTGAAGATGTTGAGACCCTTATTCTCCATGGCGCCGAAATTGAAGTCGCGCACGGCCACGATGTTGAAGACGCCGAGGTCGTAGGCGCGTCCGAAGCGCTCCTCATCCCATTTCATGGAGGCCTTGAGACTTTCCATGGCCCATTCGGCGCGCGCCGCCTGTCCCTTGTCGACATAGACCCCGAGATCGACATGGTCGCCATTCATCGTGGTGAAGGTGTCGCGCCAGACATCATAGTCTCCGGCACAGAGCGCAAACAGGTAAGAGGGTTTGGGGTGTGGATCGTCCCACTCTGCATAATGGCGCCCGTCTGAATGGTCGCCGCTCTCGCCCGGTGTGCCATTCGACAGAAGGATCGGATATTTGGACTTGTCCGCATCCATACGGACATGAAAGCGGCTCATGACATCCGGACGATCAGGCCAGTAGGTGATGTGGCGGAAGCCCGTCGCTTCACACTGGCTGCAGAAGCGTCCGCCAGAGATGTAGAGGCCCGACAGGGCGGTGTTGCTGGACGGATCAATCGTGACGTCCGTTTCCAGGGTAAACTGGTCGGGAACATTGCTGATCGTCAGCTTCTCGTCATCCCGGCTATAGTCGCCCGGGCCGAGCGATTTTCCGTCGAGGCTGATCGCATTGAGTTTGAGCTTCACACCGTCGAGAACGAACGATCCCTCCCCGGTGCGGCGCACCTTCATCCTGGCCTTCACCCGCGTCGCCTTGGGATCCAGTGAGAAATCGAGCGAAACCTCATCGATCTCGAACGGGTAGGGGGTATAATCTTCGAGCTTGATCGAAACCGGTGTATCTGTGCGCAGCATTGGTTTTCCTATCTGTCGTTCTTGACCAACAGATAGGGTGGCTGGCCCCGGCCCTCAATCGCCGGTCCTTCCACGGGCTGAGTTTATTCAGCCACCTTTGCTGGGCGTGCCGGCCACATCATAGACATGGCGCAGGACCTGCCGGGCGGGTTGAAGAATGGACTTTATCTCGTCAGACACTTCACCGGGGTGGCGGGCAGCATATTCTGCCATCCTGCGGACCATGAGCAGAAGTTGCGGTGCGTTCGCGATCAGTCTTGCCTGATACTCTATCCTGTTCGGGTCGCGATCATATTCCGCGCCCGGCACGCGCCAGCCGCCCCAGTCATTCTCGTCGGTGATGACGACAGGAAAGGTGCCGGGGTGGGGGTGGCTGGCGACCTCGTCGCTATCCTGCCAGCGATTCTTTGCGCGCTGGACACGCCAATGCTCGGCGGTCGGGTCTTCTTCCATGCGCGCGCGCCCGCGCACGGTGTCTTCGGACGAGAGCTCCGTGGGCGCAAATTCACGGCCGAGCCCCACATCATAGGTGACGCGCAGGGGCTCTTCGACATCCTTCACCCAGTGGGGGATGACCTTTTCGACAATTGCCCACGTGCCCACCGGTTTGACGAAAACCCGCTGGGACTTGTGGAAGAGTGCCTTTGCCATGTCGCCGTCTCCTGATCTTCTGCGGAGTGTGTCACAACGGGTTTTAGCGAGGGTAAATACGCCGGACCGAATTTGCGTCTTCGGGACTTGCGCAGGCCTTACCTTGCGAGACGGCTTCACGGGGGCGGAGGCCGCGTTATTGTCCAGCGATAATTACAGGATTTAGGGAGACGGAGCGGCATGAACTTCGACTTTTCGGAAGACCAGAAATTCCTGGCAGGTGAAGCAAGGAAATTTCTGAACGCGCAGTGCACGACCGCACATGTGCGCGAGGTGCTCGATGACGAAAGCAAGACCCATCATGAGGGCGTCTGGCAGAAGGTTCTCGAGATGGGCTGGATCGGGGCCGCGATCCCTGAAGAGTATGGCGGGCTGGGGCTCGGCATGCTGGAACTCTGCGTGATAGCAGAGGAGATGGGCCGCGCGCTGGCGCCGGTGCCGTTTTCTTCCACCACCTATTTCTTCGCCGAAGCCCTGAAGCTCGCCGGCTCGGAGGACCAGAAGAAGGACCTTCTCGAGAAAGTCGTGAGCGGTGAAGTCGTCGGCTGCTATGCGGCCAGTGAAGGGCCGGGCAATCCAGATCCCTCGAAGCTGAAAACCACCTTCGATGGCTCCAAACTGACTGGCACCAAGGTCCCTGTCACCGATGGCGATATCGCCACCCATGCTGTGGTTCTGGCCAAGGAAGGCTCCGGTGCGAGCCTCGTTCTGGTCGACCTCACCGGCGAGGGTGTGTCGCGCAAGACGGTCAGCACGCTTGAGCCGACGCGCAGCCATGCAGAAATCACTTTCGATGGCGCGCCTGCCGCCCGTCTCGGCAATGCCGGCGAAGGCGCGGACATGAATGATGCAATCCTTAACCGGGCCGCTGTCCTGCTCGCTTTCGAACAGCTTGGCGGTGCCGACCGCTGCCTCGAAATGGCAACGGAATTTGCCAAGGACCGGTACGCTTTCGGCCGCCCGATCGGGGGGAATCAGGCGATCAAGCACAAGCTGGCCGACATGTATGTGAAGAATCAGGTCGCGCGCTCGAACTGCTATTACGGCGCCTGGGCGCTTTCCACCGATGCGGCAGAGCTGCCGGAAGCCGCTGCCGCCGCACGCCTCGCGGCCAGTGAGGCCTACTGGTTCGCGTCGAAGGAGAATATCCAGACACATGGCGGCATGGGCTTTACCTGGGAAGTGGACTGCCACCTCTTCTACCGCCGGGCCAAATTGCTGGCCGTGCAGGCCGGAGCCCCGAAGGTCTGGAAAGAGAAACTCGTCAGCGCGCTTGAGCGCAAGAACGCCGCCTGACACCCCGGCGCCGGCCCTCGTGCCGGCGCCCTCTGGCGGGGTTGAAGCGACTGCGCTGGATGTTAGGAATTGACCTTTGTTAGCTCAAAGGAGGATCGATCCATGGCATCTTTGAAGAGAACGGCTTTTGCGGCATGTGTTTCGCTCGGTATGCTCACGGCGCCTGCGCTCGCTCAGGATTCAATGAGCGAAGATGAGTGCATGACGCTTGTCCTGGCGATGTCAAAGCTGGAACTGGCGATGGTCGGCAAGGCAGGCATGACGCCTGCTGAGGCGCGCTCTGGCCTCGAAGCGCTTCAGCCCGATCTGCCCGGGGACGTCTCCGCCACGATAAATGAGCTGAAGGATGTTTCGAAGTCAGCAGAAGGCATCAAGGTGGGCGATCCGAGCCATCCCATGGCGACAGGGACCTTTCAGGAAGCCAGCCGAAGCTACCGGCAAACGCTGAAGCCGTACTGCCCCAGCTTTGAGCTCGATTACTAGGCGCCCAAGGCGCCAGCGTCGGAGTTTTGTCTTGTCTTGACCCGACGCCACGGCTGGGCAGGCGAGTTCGTCAGCGTATATTGTATCGTCAGAAGCATCGTCATTTGCCGCAGGAGGACACGCTATGGACTTCAACGACACCAAGGAAGAAGCAGAGTTCCGCGCAGAGGCGCGCAGCTTCCTCGAGAAACACCTCAAACCCAAGGACGCCAATTCACCGCGCCGTCCGACGGGGGAGGACTTCCTGAAGCGTGCCAAGGAGTGGCAGAAAACCAAGGCTGAAGGCGGCTTTGCACAGATCACCTGGCCCAAGGAATGGGGCGGGCGTGGTGGCACAACCATGCAGCAGGTCATCTGGAATCAGGAAGAGGGCAAGTTCGACGCGCCGACCGGCCCGTTCACAATTGGCCTCGGCATGTGTGTGCCGACCGTCATCGCCTTCGGCTCCGACGAGCACAAGAAACGCTATGTCGAGAAGGCCCTTCGCGGGGAGGAGATCTGGTGCCAGCTCTTCTCCGAACCGGCGGCCGGCTCTGACGTTGCAGGTGTGAAAACCCGTGCGATCAAGGATGGTGACGAGTGGGTGATCAATGGCCAGAAGGTCTGGACCACCGGCGCGCACTTCTCCGACTACGGTATCGTCCTGACCCGTACAGACCCCAAGGCGCCCAAGCATAAGGGCCTCACCATGTTCATCGTGGACATGCATCAGAAGGGTGTTGAGGCCAAGCCCATCCACCAGGCATCGGGCGGGCGCGAATTCAATGAGGTCTATTTCACCGATGTGCGCATTCCGGACTCCGACCGCCTCGGCGAGGTCGGCGATGGCTGGAAGGTTGCGCTGGTTACGCTGATGAATGAGCGTCTGGCTGTCGGTGGCTCGCCGGGCCCGGACTGGAAGGAGATCATGGACTATGCCCGTGGGACGGGGTCGCTCACCGATCAGGCCTTCCGCGAGAAACTGGCAGACTGGTATGTGGCCGCTCAGGGCTACAGCCTGACCAAGTTCCGCACCCAGACGGCGCTGTCGCGCGGCGACACGCCCGGGCCGGAAAACTCCATCGGCAAGATCATCACGGCAAACCAGCTGCAGGATATCTGTAACTCGGCCATCGAGATGCAGGACCATTACGGCATCATGAATGATAGTGACACGATGCCGGCCAATGCCCTGTTCCAGCAGAGCTTCATGTGGGCGCCGGGCCTGCGGATTGCTGGCGGGACCGATGAAATCCTGAAGAACATCATCGCCGAACGCGTGCTAGGCCTTCCCCAGGATGTGCGTGTCGACAAGAAAGTGCCCTTTGAGGAACTCAAACAGGGCTGATCCGCTATCCTTGTGCTGCGGGGCGCAGGTGGTAAGCCTGCGCCCCGTATGCGTTTACGAGGAGAGCATCCATGAAACGATTTCTGACGGTTACCGGGGCGGTGGTTGCGCTGGCCTTTCCGGCCGCACTCGCCCAGTCACCAGCCCCCGCACAACAGACGGCTCCGCCGCCAGCGCAGGGTGAGGCAGCTCCGGCCCAGCCTCAGCAGCGCGCGATCCATCCAATGCTGGCGGCGCTGCAGGGCATGCAGGTCGCCGTGCTTCAGAACAGTGAAGGCGGCGTCGCCTCGGTGCAATCCCAGTCTGGAACGCAGGCCATCGTTGTCTTCATGACGCCGGCTGCCGCCGAAGCCGAGCTGCAGAGCGTCGAGGATGAGGACATGCAGGTCGGGATTGTCGATCTTGCCAGTATCCTTGCCGGCTGGGACGGCGCGGTCATCTTCCGCAGCTCGCCGCAGGAAATCCAGAAGGCCGAGATGCTCGACCCGGAAACAGAAGACTTCATGGCGCCGGTCTTTCTTGTCATGAGCGGCGAGATGGAAGCCCAGCTTCAGACGGAAAACGGCCGCATCACGCCGATCCTTACCGGTTATGCCAATGCGGAGCAGCTGGCCGCCAATCTCGGCAACAGCGATGCGGCGAGCGACGAGATCAAGATCGTCCCGATTGAGCTTGCAACCCTGCTTCAGGCGATCAAGGAGTACGGACAGGATGCGGGCTACCGCTTCTTCAGCCATCCAGAGACGGTCGCCGCCATCCAGGCCAGCCGCCAGGCCGCGCCGCAGGACGGTACGCCGGCGCCTCAGCAGTAAACCGAAACTCCAGTGACCAGGTTTAAGGCCGGCGTTCCCCACAGCGCCGGCCTCTCTTGTGTCATGGACCCGCAATTGCCCCGACGCCATGATTGCAGCGTTCCGTCAGCGGTGAGACAGTCTGCCTGCTGCGGGTTTTCGGCGTTTGGCGCTGCTCGGGCCCGCCCCTCGAACTGAAAGGACCGGACATGGCCAGATTCAAGATGGTTGAAACCAATGGCATCAAGCTTCGCGTAGCGCTTGAAGGCCCTGAGGATGGACCCCTCGTCCTCTTCGTCCACGGCTTTCCTGAAAGCTGGTATTCTTGGCGTCATCAGCTGAGAGCGCTGGCCGGGGCAGGCTACCGGGCCGCTGCGGTAGACGTGCGCGGCTATGGCGGATCGGACAAGCCGCACGCCGTCGAGGCCTATGACATGGAGACGATCACCGCAGACATAGCCGGTGTCGCCGCAGCGCTTCAGCCCGGCGCGCCATGTGTCGTTGTGGGTCATGACTGGGGCGCACCCATCGCCTGGAACTCAGCGCTTGTTCACCCGGATCAGTTCAGGGCCGTGGCGGGGCTTTCGGTGCCGTATATGCCGCCGGGCGACAAGCCGGCCATCCAGAGTTTTCGCGACTTTTTCACCGCGCGCGGCATGTTCTTCTATCAGGTCTATTTCCAGGATCAGGGACCGCCGGAAGAGGAACTTGAAGCGGACCCCGCCGCGAGCATCCGTCGCTTCTACTATGCTATTTCAGGGGATGCGCCGGAAGGAACGTGGCCGAAGCACAAGAAGCATGGCGACACGCTGCTTCACCGCCTGCCTGAACCGGATATGCCGCTGCCCTGGCTGAGCGAGGAAGACGTTGCCTATTACGCCTCCGAGTTCCGGGCATCCGGTTTTCGTGGGCCGCTCAACCGCTACCGTAATCATGAGCGCGATCACGCCTTCCTGACGTCGCTTGAGGATCACAGGATCCATCAGCCGAGCCTGTTTATCGGCGGCACGCGAGACCTTGTCCTCGCCATGTTCCGCGGCGATCCGGTAGAGGCCATGAAGCCATGGCTGCCCGGCCTCAAATCAGCGCATTTGCTGGAGGGCTGCGGTCACTGGACCCAGCAGGAGCGTCCAGATGAAGTGAACACGATCCTGCTGGGCTGGCTGAACTCACTCTGAGTCGGTTTCAGACGTGGTGTCCGCGGCCTCTTCAGCCTCGGTCTCCATTTCAGTTTCAGTGGCGGCGTTCGTTGCGCTGGCCTGGTTGAACAGGGACATCGCCGCTGCCGTCATGGCGCTGACGCCTGTCTCGATGGTCGGCGGCGCATCCGGCGCAAAGAACGGTGAGTGCAGGGAGGGCAGGGCATCTCCGCCCTCCTGTGCGGCCTGATAGGTCTCCGGCGCCACGGCGCCGAGCCAGAAGATGAGGCCTGGCACATCCTCTTCAGTACGACCGAACTGGGAGAAGTCTTCGCCGCCCATGACGGCTTTCACTTCGGTGACATTATCCTGGCCGATTGCGGAGCTGACCGCGGCCATCGCCATCTCTGTCAGTTCCGGATCGTTATAGGTCGAGGGCGTATAATCGGAATCGATGGAGATTTCCGGTTCCGGTGCGCCAAACGCCTCAGCCTGCGCCTTGGCGATGCGCTGGATGCCGTCGAGCAGAAGCTGGCGGGTCGCATCGTCATAGGACCGGACCGTCAGCAGGAGTTCGGCGGCGTCTGAAATGATGTTGTGCTTGGCGCCGGCCGTGAAGGAGCCAACCGTCACGACGGCAGGGGTTTGCGGGTCGACATTGCGTGAGACAAGCGTCTGCAACGCCATCACGATGGCGGAACCGACGACGATCGGGTCCTTGGTCGTATGCGGATAGGCGCCGTGGCCGCCCACGCCCTTCACCAGAATATCCACGCTGTCGACATTGGCGAGCGCATAGCCTGAAGAATAGGCAATCGTTCCGGCGGGCGCGCTGGCGTTCACATGAAGGGCGAGATTGTAGTCCGGCAGCGGAAACTGCGAATAAAGGCCACCCTCGATCATGGCCTTGGCGCCAAGACCGATCTCCTCGGCAGGCTGGGCCAGCATGATGAGCGTGCCGGACCAGTCATCCTTGTTCGCCATGAGCTCCCGCGCGGTGCCAACCCAGCTGGTCATGTGGATGTCGTGGCCGCAGGCATGCATGACCGGGCTCTCAACCCCCGTCCAGGTGGTGCTTGTGACCTGCGAAGCATAGTCTAGACCGGTCTGCTCCGGTACGGGCAGGGCGTCCATGTCGGCGCGGATCAGCACGGTCGGACCCTCGCCATTCTCGTAGACGCCGACGACGCCATAGCCGCCGACGCCGTCGCGCACTGTGCCTTCGTCGCGTTTCGACTTCTCGCGGATCCAATCGTCGCCAAGGCCGGTCGTGACCTTGAAGCCAAGCTCCTCAAGCTCTTCAGCAAGAATGGAAGAGGAGGTGGATTCCTTGAAGGAGAGTTCCGGATGCGCGTGAAGCCAGGTGTAGAGGTCGACCAGCTCTGTGCCCGGCGCAGGCACCGACGATTGTTGCGAGAGGGCCGGGGTTACCGGCATCAGGGCGATTGCGGCGGCGCAGGCTGCAAGGCGGCTGGAAAACTTCATGGGGCAAATCTCTCCGGTTGAACGTGCGAGGTATGTCTTACCCTAACACGTTAAGTCGGCCCCGCCAGAGAGACTTCGCCCGGATTCTTTATCAGGATGCGTCCGGATCGCCGCCAAACCGCTTCGTCCATTCAGCGACCTGTTCGTCCTCGATCTTGCGGAAGAGGACATCCGGCGGGCTGATTTCATGGCCTTGCGGCAGCGCGTTGAGCAGGGCGGGAATGTCGCCAAGTGCATCAGCGGCGAGGGTACGCCTGTCTTCCGGTACGCCGAGCGCATCGAGGATCATCGCGGCCGCTTCGGGGATGATGGGCTGGGCAATGATGCCGAAAAGGGCGGCGAGATTGAGGCCCGCGCGCACGCCAATCGCTGCGGCGTCCACATCGCTCTTATACTTCACCCAGGGTTCTGCCTTGGTCAGGTATTCGTTGCCGGCCGCCCAGATGGCGCGCGTTTCGGCCGCCGCTTTGCGGAAATCCATATTCTCATAATGCTCGACCAGCGCCGGAAGGCGTGTCTCAAGCTCGGCGATCATCCAGCTTTCGGCGTCGCCCGGCGTGCCGCCTTCCGGGACCCTGCCGTCGAATTTGGACGCGCAGTATTTGGTGATCCGGTTGACGAAATTGCCCAGCACATTGGCAAGATCGGAATTGATGGCGGACTGGAAGCCTTCCCATGTGAATGCCGCGTCTGAGCCTTCCGGCGCATTCGCCGTCAGATACCAGCGCCAATAGTCGGCCGGCAGCAGGTCCAGCGCCTGGTCCATGAAGACGCCGCGCTTGTTGGAAGTGGAGAACTTGCCGCCATACCAGGTGACCCAGTTGAAGGCCTTCAGCCGGTCGACCAGCTTCCACGGCTCCTGCGACCCGAGAATCGTGACCGGGAAACCAACCGTGTGGAAGGCGACATTGTCCTTGCCCATGAACTGGACATAGTCGACGCCATCGGCGCCTTCGTCCGTGCGCCACCATGACCGCCAGGCATTCGGCTCGCCATTGGCTTCGGCCCATTCCTGCGTCGCCCCGATATACTCAATCGGCGCGTCGAACCAGACATAGAAGACCTTGGTCTCAAATCCTTCCCGGATGGAGCCATTCGGATTGGTCACCGGCACGCCCCAGGAAAGGTCGCGCGTGATCGCGCGGTCGCGAAGGCCTTCGTCCAGCCATTTCAGGGCAATGGACCGGGCAAGCGGCGGCCAGTCGGTAGCCTGCTCGATCCAGTCGCGAATCCGGTCCTGCATCTGCGACTGGAGCAGGAAGAGGTGGCGCGTCTCACGGATCTCGACATTCTTCGAGCCGGAGACGGCCGAATAGGGATCGATCAGGTCGACGGGGTCCAGCAGACGCCCGCAATTGTCGCACTGATCGCCGCGTGCCTTTTCGAACTCGCAATGCGGACAGGTGCCTTCGACATAGCGGTCGGGCAGGAAACGCCCGTCATCGATGGAATAGACCTGACGCATCGACCTTTCCTCGATCAGCCCATTGGCTTCGAGGACGTGGGCAAAATGCTGGGTGAGGGCGGCGTTCTGGGGGCTGCAGGAGCGGCCGAAATGATCATAGGAGAGCAGGAAGTCCTCGCCCGCCTTTTTCTGGATTGCGTGCTGCTCATCGACATATTGGCGCACGGGCACGTCTGCGGCCTGCGCGGCAAGTTCGGCAGGTGTGCCATGCTCGTCGGTGGCGCAGATATAGAGGACATCATGGCCGCGCAGGCGCTGGAACCGGGCATAGACATCGGCCGGCAGCATGGAGCCTGCGAGATTGCCGAGATGCTTGACGCCGTTGATATAGGGCAGGGCCGAGGTGACCAGAATGCGGCGCGGGGCTGACTTCGTCATGATACCTTCCGTCGAAGTGATTTGGGCGCGTCGTGCACGCGCCGGGTCTTGCGGCAACTCATAGGCGCGGCAGCATTAAATTGAAACGGCAGAGCAGCCAAACACTGCCGTTTCTTGGCGAGCGGGCTGGTTCGCCGCGCCAGGGCCAGGCGGGGCGCTGCGATGAGATTGCAAAGGAATCTTGCCCCTCGCCGCGGCACCGCGTAAAGGGCGGAGCAGGCGCCGGTATAGCTCAGCTGGTAGAGCACCTGATTTGTAATCAGGGGGTCGGGGGTTCAAGTCCCTCTGCCGGCACCACCGTCACCATTGGGAATTGTGGCGGAGGGTGCTTTTTCATTCTCACACGCCATTCTCACATCTGTTCTTTCGTTTCACCGGCCTTGCGGAGGCGCGGCGCTGGGCTGGGCACAAAACGCGGCCTGATGCATTCCTTCATCTGCAGTGCGTGTTGCGAAACCGTCATATGGGGCAACTAGAGAGCGCACACATTGCGGGTCTGGAAGAGGGAGCCCTTAAAATGAAGCGCACCGGAATTTTTGTCAGCCTCCTCGTGCTTGCAGCCTGCGGCGCGAAAGTGCCCGAGATCGACACGCCGACCCCGGTCCTGCCGGATGCCGAGGCGCCCACAGTTTTCACGCGCGCTTTTGGTCTTACCGAATCCCCCGATGGCAATATCCGCGTCTTTGCGAAGGAAGCGCGCGACAAGACGCACCTCTATGAAATGCGCAAACACGCCGACGGCACCTGGTCAGAGCCTGCCCAGCTGGAGTTTCCCGCCCGCATCAAGCTGACCACACCCTCCTTCAGCTTTGCAGATGGCATGCTCTATTATTCCTCTGATCAGGACATACTGGAGCGCGGCCAGCGCGACGCCAATATCTGGCGCGTTGCGCCGACGGAAGACGGCTGGGGTGAGCCCGAACCTCTGCCGGCCTCGATCAATACGGGGGCAGACCAGCTTAATCCGGCCATGGATGAACAGGGCCGTCTCTATTTCACCGATAATGGCTATGACAGCGAGGGCGGTCACGATATCTTTGAGGCTGCGCGCGAGGGTGAGGACGGGGCCTGGGAAATCTCCCCCATGCCGGAGGGCTTCAACAGCTTCCGCGCCGAGGCACATCTTGCTGTCACGCCGGACGGCAATCGTCTCTTTTTCTACAGCCACCGTCAGCCCAAGCTCGGCAGTGTCGATATCTGGACGGCTGAGCGCGGCGCCGATGGCACCTGGCAGGCGCCGCAAAATCTTGGCGAGCCGGTGAACACATCAGGTATCGATTTTGGCGCTGGACTGTCCGGGGACGGATCGATCCTCTTCTTCTCGCGCGACGGCGAACTGATGATGATCTCGCTCGATGCGGCTCTGGCGGGTGTCGGAACCTTGGGCGGCGAGGACGCCGGCCAGAGCGCATCCGATTGATTCCTGTCAGCGCAATTGCCGCGTAATGGGGATCCAAAGGTGTGAAAAAAGGACGAGGGCCGTGATGGCGGCTTCGTTTTCCACGTGTTCCAGAATGGATTGCGCGCAGCTGATCAGATTGTGCTGCTGATTTCCAGTCCGCATGAGGACGGTTTATCTTTATTAAAATCTGTTAACTGCTGAATACTTCATTCAATAAAGTGTATAATTAACAGATCACGATTATTTTCTTTGATTTAAACAATGACACAAATGTGACAGTAAATGTGAAGCTTTTATGATGTCGCAATACTGTCGTTGAGCTATGTCATAGCGCCCCCTGAGTGAGGGAATCGGCGCGGCCGCTCCCGCTCCATGTGATGGATCTCAGTAACCCTGAAGGGGGCTTCTTATGAATAAGGCGACCACATTGCGTCTTGCGTTTACGACAAGTGTGCTGGCACTTGCCGTGGCAGCGTGTTCCGACACCGATATTTCTTCACCGGGCGCACCCGTTCCGCCGCCTCCGCCGCCGCCAACCGCTCCGCCGCCGCCTCCGCCCCCAGCCGCGTCGACGATCCAGCTCGTCCCGACCGCCGGTTGTCCGGCAAGCACCACGCAGATCACACTGGAAGCGATCGCGTCTGAAGGCTTCTCGAGCGTAGATGTCTGCGCCATCGGCGACGCCGCCGGCACAGAGACCACGATTACATCTGACGTTACCATCCCTGCGGGTGTGACTGTCGCCATTCGCGGCGCGGTCTTCATCGGTGAAGATGGTGGCACCCCTGCAACGCTGACCCTGAATGAGGGCGCACGCCTCTTCGGTGCCGCTGCGACGGGTACGGGCGATGGCTCGGACGACTATGTCGTCATCACGCGTGGCTCCGACATCGTCGTTAATGGCACCGAGACGGCGCCGGTCCGTATGACCGCCCGCGCGGCCCTCAATGACGAGGAAGTTGGCTCCAGCCTGATCGAGGAAGGCACCAACGCCCAGTGGGGCGGCCTGATCATCAACGGTTTCGCTCCGATCAACGCCTGTATTGAAGCAACGGCCGCCGGCGGCTCTGCTGACTGTGAAAAGTCTGGCGAGGGCAGCTCCGGTCTCTTCGGCGGCGCTGACGCAGCCGACGACTCCGGGTCCATCGATTACCTGACCGTTGAATATGCCGGCGCACGCCTCACCAATGAAGACGAGCTGAACGGCATCGCCTTCCAGGGTGTCGGCAGCGGGACCAGCGTTTCCCACGTTCAGGTCCATAACAATCTCGATGACGGCATCGAATGGTTCGGCGGTACGGTTAGCGCTCGCTATGTGGTCATCACCGGCGCGGGCGACGACTCGCTCGACTGGACTGATGGCTGGCAGGGCAACCTGCAATACGCCGTCGTCTATTCCGACGTTCCGTCCTCTGGCGACCCGCGCGGCATCGAAGCCGACAACCGCGATGGCGACAATGACAAGACGCCGTTCTCCGCGCCGAATGTTGCAAACTTCACCCTTATCGGATCGCAAGGCAATCAGGGAGGTATCGTGCTTCGCCGCGGCACCCGTGGCACGGTCGTCAACGGCATCGTTTCCGGCGGTTACACGCCGGGTCTCGATATCGACAGCGACCAGACCTACACCAACCTCGCCGACGGCACGCTGAAAGTGGCATCGCTCTTCATCGACGCAGCAAAGACGCTGGCCGACGATGCGGACGACACAGCCAACAACCTTTCCACCTATGCGGCCAACAACAATATCGTTGGCGGTGAGAACTCGCTACGCGAGCGTTTCTTCCCGGGCACGCAGGAGCTGGCTGTGCCTGTCTCCAACGACCTGGATGCAAACCCGTTCTTCGACGACGTCTCCTATATCGGCGCATTCTCGGGCACCGAAACGCGGGCCAGCAACTGGGCGAGCTTCGCGCAGACCGGTACGCTCTTCGCTCCGATTGGCTGCCCGACCGGTACGACGGAGAATGGCACGCTGGACGGCAAGCGTCTCTGCCAGATCCCGGGCGGTAACCTCACCTCGAACCTCACCCTGTCGAACGGCGATGAGCTTATTTATGAGCTGAACGGCGTCGTCGGTGTCGGTGTCGACCTCGGTCCTGATCCGGCCGCGCCTGTGCCGGGCGGTATCTCCGCGACCCTTACCATCGAGCCGGGCGTCACTGTCGTCGGTGCGGATGAGGACGCCTATCTCATCGTTCGCCGCGGCTCGCGCCTTGTAACCAACGGCACGGCGACGGCGCCGGTCGTCTTCACGGCAAAGAGCGCTATTTCGGACCCAAGCTCGATCACCAACGCCACCAAGGGTATCTGGGGCGGTCTCGTGATCAATGGCCGCGCGCCGATCAATGCCTGTATCGAGGCGAGCGCAACGGGCGGCACCGTTGATTGTGAAAAGTCTGGCGAAGGTGCGTCCGGCCTCTTCGGCGGCGCAACCGCTGACGATGACAGCGGCCGCCTGCGCTACACCCGCGTCCAGTATGCCGGTGTGCGCCTGACCAATGATGACGAGCTGAACGGCATCGCCTTCCAGGGTGTCGGCAGCGGCACCGAGGTCAGCTATGTCCAGGTTGCGAACAACCTCGACGACGGCATCGAATGGTTCGGTGGCACGGTTTCGGCCGACCACGTCGTGATCACCGGTGTCGGCGACGACTCGATTGACTGGACCGATGGCTGGACCGGCTCGCTGCAATACGCAATCGTCTATCCGGGCGTCTCGCCGAACATGTCAGGCGATCCGCGCGGCATCGAAGCCGACAACCGCGACGGCGACAATGACAAGACGCCATTCTCGGCGCCGAACCTCTCCAACTTCACCCTGATCAATTCGGGTGACAGCGCGACCCAGCAGGGCATCCTGCTTCGCCGCGGCACGAGAGGCCTCATTGCCAATGGTATCGTCGTTGACTGGTCCACCGGTCTCGACGTGGACAGCACGCAGACCTTCACCAACTATAATGATGGCACCCTGCAGATTAAGTCGCTGTTCCTCGACAACACGACCAACTTCGACACGGACACCGATGGCGTGCCGTCCTTCACGGCATCTGACAACATCGTCACCGGCACCAACTCGATGGGCGGCTTCACCTTTGTTCCGAACGCGACAGGTGTCGTGCCGGGCGGTACCGAGCTTGCCGTGACGCCGTTCTCGGTCGCCGGGAACGGGGAGCTTGAAGCGACCTCGCACATCGGTGCGGTGGCTGACGGATCCGATAACTGGTTCCGCGGCTGGACCGTCGACATCACCGGTGCAGAGACCTCCAACTAGGTCTGATCCAACGATCAGGGCAGGGCGGTCTCCTGAAAAGGGCTGCCCTGCCTCATCACATTCTGTCGCTCATTCGAGAGGCCTGAGGGGCCTCTCCGCCCGAGGGGGAAGTCATGAAAAAACCCGCAAATTACCTGCGCTATGTGTTGCTTGCCGGTGCATCCGCAGCGTGTCTCGCCTCCACATCGGTGGCGCAGGACACCACAGGCCAGGATACGACCGCAAACGAGGACTCCGGAGAAGAGCTTCGCCAGGAGAGCGTGGTCGTTCGTGGCCAGTTCATTCCCGATGAAAAACGCTCGACCTCAGAGGTCTCGAGCCTCATCGATGCCGGCGATTTCCAGGTCACCGGCGACAGCGATGCGGCTGCCGCTCTGGCCCGTGTGGCCGGTATCTCGACCGCGCAGGACCGCTTTGTCTATGTCCGCGGCCTCAATGAGCGCTATTCGAGCGCCACGCTGAACGGCTCGCCGCTGCCGAGCCCCGAGCCGCTGCGCCGCGTTGCGCCGCTCGACCTTTTCCCAACCTCGGTGCTGGAAAGCATCCTTGTCCAGAAGACCTTTTCGCCGCAGCTGCCGGGTGAGTTTGGCGGCGGTCTTGTCGATATCCGCACCAAGGCCCTGCCGGACGAGGCTTTCTTCGAAATCTCGGCTTCGGTCTCGGGTGATACGGAAACAACTTTCCAGGACGGGCTTCTCTATGATGGCGGTGATCTGGATTTCCTCGGCATCTCCGACAGCCAGCGTGACATCCCGGACATTCCGGAAGACGGGGTCGATGCCAATTTCGCCCGCGCGCTGACGAACAATTCAAGCCTTCTCATCATCCAGGAAGGCACCGTGCCGGTTGATGTCGGCTTCAGCATGTCGGGCGGCAACCGCTATGATCTGAACCAGGACATCTCCATGGGTCTGATCGCGGCGGCCTCCTATTCCAATGACTGGCGCACCCGCAAGGGGACGCGGGGGTTTGCCGACAGCGCCGGCGACGGCCTCAGCGAGCGGTTCAGCTATGACCTCTACTCGACCGAGAACTCGGTCGATGTGAACGGCTTCGTGTCGCTTGGCTTCGATCTCTATGACAATCACGAGATCAAGGGCACAGCCCTCATCGTCCGCTCTACCGACAAGGAAGCCCGCACCGTTCAGGGGATCGACTTCGACGACAATTTCGAGCGCAATGACAGCATTGAGTGGTTTGAGCGCCAGCTCTGGACCACGCAGCTGACGGGGTCGCACTATTTCCCGAACCTGATGGACCTCAATATTGACTGGCGCGCCTCCTATTCCGAAGCGCTTCGCGATGCGCCTTACCAGTTCAATATCCTCTATCAGGACTCCGGCAGCGGCCTGCAGACCCTGTCCAATGCGGCCGACACCACGTTCGGCTTCAGCCGGATCGATGACGACTCGACCGATCTCGGTATCGATGCGGAGCTTCCGCTGACCTTTGGCGGCAGCGACTGTACCTTCTTCTGCGAAACCGACCTTCGCGCCGGTTATGCCTATACCGAGAATGACCGCAGCGCGACCTCACGTCTCTTCGCGATTGAGGGTCTGCCGACCTCCAGCACGCGGATCGACTATCTGTTCAACGATCTCGCCGGACAGGGCGTGCTGGATGCAAGCTCCATTGGCGGCACAACTTTCCCGGAACGCTATCTGGCGACGCTGGAAATCGATGCCGGCTATGTTGGCCTCGATACCCAGATCACGCCCTATATCCGCGGTGCCATCGGCGCCCGTTATGAGCGCGCCATAGAGGTTGTCGATACCCGCGTGCTCGGCGCCGATCTGGCTGACAATTATGTCGAGGCCTGTATCGACCGCCAGGCTGACCAGAGCTGCGAGCCGACCGAGGATATCCTGCCGGCCGCGACGATCACCTGGAACCCGTTCGAGGACCTGCAGGTCCGCGCTGGCTACTCCGAGACCGTCACGCGGCCCCAGTTCCGCGAACTCGCGCCGACGGAATTCCTCAACACCGAAACCGATGTGAACTTCATCGGTAACCCGTTCCTGATCAATGCCGAGATCAAGAACTATGACATTCGCGGCGAATACTATTTCGGCCGCGACCAGTTCATCACCTTCGGTGTCTTCTACAAGGATATGGACCGTCCGATCGAGGAGATTAACCAACGTCAGGGCGACACGCCGAAGACGACCTTCGTCAACGTGCCGAGCGCCGAGCTTTACGGTGCAGAGATCGAGTATGAGCAGGTCCTGCCGCTCTATGACAAGTTCGGCTGGGGCTTCTTCCGTGACCGCGACCTCACGGTAAAGGCCAACTACACCTGGTCCGACTCCGAGGTGTCTGCAGGCCGTAACCCCAATGCGGTCGGTCTCAGCAGCAGCGAGTTCTGTATCCAGTTCCGCGATGAATGCGTCATCACCAATGAGCAGCCGCTGGACCCCGAGCCCTTCTTCCTGCCGGGCGCCGGCCTGATCGAGGATGGCCGCCAGCTTCAGGGTCAGTCCGAGCATCTGGCGAACTTCCAGCTCATCTATGAAGACGTCGACGCCATGCGCGAGATCAGCCTTCTGGTGAACTATGCCAGTGAGCGTATCCGTTCGGGTGAGGCGCTCGCGCTGAACATCCCGGCGATCATGGAAGAGCCGCCGACCACGCTGGACTTCGTCTGGAACCAGGGCTTCATGGCCTATGGCGGCGAGTATGAATTCTCCTTCAAGGTTGAGAACCTGCTTGGGGATGAATACGAAGCCTATCAGACGGCTGGCGGTGACCGCGTGGATGTCGATGTCTACGAGATCGGCACCTCCATCGGCTTCGGTCTGAAGCGCCGTTTCTAGGGCAGGGGGCGCGAGGGGCGTCCCGGGCTGTTCCGGCCTGCAAGTTGAGTTATACCGGATCGGGGGCAGGGTCATCCTGCCCCCGGACCTCTTGAGGGATCATATGAGTTTCGAGGGACGATTTTCACTTCCCGCAGGCGCCGGACGCCTCATCGAAGGCGTGCGTCTGGCTTTGCAGTTCGTGCTCATTGTCCTGCTGGCCGTAATCGCCGCACGAATTGGCTGGCTGATCATCGCGCCGAATGACGCGGTGTCCACGCTGACGCCTCGCCCGCTGCCAAGTCCGATCCAGCAGACGACACGGGCAGATGTGCGGGGCGATCTCAGCCTTCTCATGACAACCAACCCGTTCGAAGCCTCCGGCCGCCCGGCGGACGCCGTACCCGATGCGCCAGAAACCACGCTGAATTTGCGTCTGGTGGCAATCTTCATGTCTACAGACCCAAGCGCGGATTCCGCCAGCATCGTTACGCCGGACAATCAGACCGTGCGTGTGCAGCCGGGGGAGGAGTTCCTGCCCGGTGTAAGTCTCGTCCGCGTGCTGAGCGACCGGGTCATCATTTCGCGCGACGGGAATGAAGAGACCCTGATGCGCGGCGGACGGGAGGCGGGGCTTTCGGTAATTTCTGACGCCGGGGAGGTGGCCGACGCGCCTTCAACGGTCGAGGCGCCTGGCTCGGCCATGTTTTCGCCGGGCGTCAGCGCCCGCACGCTTCTGGCGAGCATGACGCCCTCCGCCGAAATGCGCGACGGTGTTGTTGAGGCTTTCGTCCTCAGTCCGCGCAGCAATCCGCAGCTCATGCGCGATGCGGGGCTGGAGCCGGGCGACAGGCTGGTGCGCGTCAATAATCAGCGGGTGGCAGACTTTGATGCCGCCGCGCTTGCTGCAGAATTGGGTTCGTCTGAAACCGTCAGCGTGACAGTGTTGCGCGGCGGGCAGGTGCGGACCTTCGATATCCGTTTCGAGGAGGGATGAGGCGATGAGGAAACTCCTCACGACACTGGGCCTGATGGCCCTTGCCGCAACAGCGGGCACAGCCAATGCGCAGGCTGACCGCCATGTGCTGAGCCTCGATGATGTCGAGATCACGGCGCTGATCGACGATGTATCGACGATCACCGGTTATACCTTCATCCTGCATCCCGACGTTGGCCGGACCCGGGTCACGGTCCTGTCGCGCACGCCCATGACCACAAATGAAGTGTTCGAGGTTTTTCTCTCGACGCTGCGGGTCAATGGGTTCGCCGCCATCCCGGCGGGGCGGGGTGTCTACCGGATCGTGCCGGAAGCCCTTGCTGTGGGCGAAGCCGGCGGCGCGGCGAGCGGGCCGAATGCCTTTGTTACCCAGGTCTTCACGCTGGACAGTTTCGGCGCGGTGGAAGCAGCGCAGATGCTGAAGCCGATCATCGACGCGCAGGGACAGGTTGTCGCCAATGCCCGCTCCAATTCGGTGGTGGTCGTGGATTACGCGTCCAACATGCCGCGCGTACGCGAAGTCATCCAGTCGCTCGATACCGCTGACCGCAGCGAGGTTCAGACCGTCTCCCTCTCCAGCGTACCGGCCCGTGAAATGGAAGGAATCCTCACAGACCTTCTCGGCACGCAGGACGGCAACCCGCGCCAGAATTTCGAGGTGACGGCCGCCCAGACCAGCAATTCGGTCATCATTCGTGGCGACGCGCCAACCGTTGCGCGCGCCGTTCAGGTCGCCAGCGAACTCGATGCGGCCGAACCGACGCGCGACAATATCCGGGTGCTGGAACTCAACAATGCGAGCGCCGAAGAAATCGTGCCGGTGCTGGAAAAGATCGCCGCCACCATGGCCGATCAGCGAAGCCCCGCCGAGAATGCCGCGCCACCTGCGACCATCGCCGCCCATGTCGAATCCAACTCGCTGATCATAAGCGCGACGCCGGACACACTTCTGGCCATGGAACGTGTGGTCGACGCCCTCGACCAGCGCCGCGCGCAGGTCCTCGTAGAGGCGATCATCGTGGAAATGTCGGACGATACGGCGCGCGAGCTGGGCGTGCAATTCCTGCTCTCCGGGACCGGCGACTCAACGACACCTTTTGCCTCGACCAATTTTTCGCGCTCGGCGCCAAACCTTCTCGCGCTCGCCGGCGCCATCATCGACCCTGACCTTGGCGGTGACGGGGACGGCGAAGGGGGAAGCAACCAGTTCACGAATGCCGCGGTCAATTCGCTCCTGGGAACGAACGGCACACTGTTCGGCGTAGGCGGCCAGGATGGCGACACGCTGTTCGGCGCCATCATCAACGCCGTCGAACAGGACACCAATTCTCGCGTGCTTTCGAAGCCCTTCAACATGACGCTCGACAATGGCACCTCAGAGCTTCTGGTCGGCCAGGACGTGCCCCTGACCTCAGGTGAGGTTCTGGGCAGTGACAATACCAACCCGTTCCGAACGGTTCAGCGAGAGCAGGTCGGTGTGAAGCTGGAAGTGACCCCGCGTATCTCGTCGGACGACACGATCCGGCTCGACATCTATCAGGAAGTCTCCAGCGTCGATGACTTTATCGGTGGCGGCGCCTCGCCAGACATCATCCTGAATACGCGCGAGTTCCGCACCAGCCTTCTGGCCGACAATGGCGAGATCATCGTGCTGGGCGGCCTCATCGAGCAGACCGACGCCATCGTGAATTCCAAGGTGCCGTTCCTGGGCGACATCCCCGTGGCCGGAAACCTCTTCAAGTCCGAAGGCCGGTCGAATACGCGCACAAATCTGATGATCTTCATCAAGCCGACCATTGTGCGCGACCGCGGCTCTGCCAATGCGGTGACGGCACGTAACTACAACTATATCCGCGCGCAGGAGCTCCTGCGCGGTGAACAGGCGGGTGTGAGCATCGATACTTTCCTCGATGAGGTGCTCGGACCAGTGGCAGATCCGGAATAAGGCGGCAGGCGAGCTCCGCCCGCCGACTGTAGAAGATGAGCGATACGTCGACAGAAACCCGCACACTCACCTACGCCTTTGCGCGCGACAAGGGCCTCGTTGTCATGGGCGAGGTGGATGGCGCGATCAGCCTTGGCGTGCGTGCAGGCGCCGACCCGATGGCCATTGTCGAGGCACGCCGTGCCCTCGGCCGCACGCTTCGGTTCACGCCGCTTGATGCCAGCCGCTTCGAACGTGAGCTCTCGGAAGCCTATGCCCGCAGCGCCATCGAGAATGAGGAAGCTGACGCCGCCATGGACAGCCATGGCGACCTGCACGCCCTGATCGACGACATTCCGCAAACCGCCGACCTGCTCGATGGCGACGACGACGCGCCGGTCGTGCGCCTGATCAACGGCCTCATCTACGAAGCCGTCAAGCGCCGCGCCTCGGACATCCATATTGAGCCGCATGAGGACAATCTCTCGGTGCGCTACCGGATCGACGGCGTCCTGCAGGAAGTCCTCACCCCTTCGCGCAAGCTCGCCGCGCCGCTGACCAGCCGGGTGAAAGTCATGGCCCGGCTCGACATTGCCGAAAAACGCATTCCCCAGGATGGCCGCATCTCGCTCTCCATTGGCGGTCGCTCCATCGATGTGCGCGTCTCGACGCTGCCCTCGCGCTATGGCGAGCGCGTCACAATGCGCCTGCTCGATACGCGCAATGCACTGCTCGGGCTTGATGAGCTTGGCATGGACCCGGAGACGCTGGCGCGGTTCCGTTCGGTGCTGGCCCAGCCGAATGGCATCACCCTGGTCACAGGTCCCACGGGGTCTGGCAAGACGACCACGCTCTATTCCGCGCTCTCGGTACTCAATAATGGCCAGCGCAATGTCATGACGCTCGAAGACCCGATCGAATATGGCCTTGAAGGCATCAGCCAGACGCAGATGCATCACCGCGTCGGGCTCACCTTTGCTGCCACCTTGCGGGCCATCCTGCGCCATGATCCGGATGTCGTCATGGTCGGGGAGATCCGTGACCTTGAGACCGCCAAGGTCGCCTTCGAATTCTCGTCAACCGGGCGCCCGGCGCTTTCGACCGTCCATACCAATTCCTCGGTCGGGGCGATCCAGCGTCTGCGTGACATGGGGATTGAGCCTTATGTGATCGCCGCCACCATGCGCGCCGTCCTCGCCCAGCGCCTGGTGCGCAAGCTCTGCGACAGCTGCAAGGCCCCGCATGAAGCGACAGCGGAGGAAAAGGCGATGTTCGGTATTCCGGCTGAAGAGGCGCACGACTTCTACCGCCCGGTCGGGTGCATGGCGTGCGCCCAGACCGGCTATGAAGGCCGCCTCGGCGTCTATGAGCTCCTCCTGGTCGATCAGGAGATGCGCCGGCTGATCCGCGAAGACGTCTCGGAGGATGAGCTGGAAACACATGCCTTTGCACAACACGACACGCTCTTCCGCAACGCGAAGCGCTATGTCGTGGCCGGTCAGACCAGTGTCGAGGAAGTGTTGCGCGTCTGCCGCAAGGACGAGGACGCCTGATCATGGCCGTCTTCGACTATCAGGCGATTGGAACGGACGGGAAGAAGACACGCGGCGTCATCACAGCTGACTCGCCGCGCGCCGCCCGCAAGGAGCTGCGCCTGCGCCAGCTCTCTCCGCTGAGCATCGCAGAAAGCCGTCAGTCGAAAACCGGGACCTCTGTCACAGGTCATGACCAGAAACTCCCCGGTAGCGATCTTGTCGTCGCGACGCGCCAGCTTGCGCTTCTGGTCAAGGCCGGCACGCCTGTTGAGGAGGCCATCGGCTCTGTCGCCGCCGAAGCGGAAAAACCGGCCACGCGAAAGGTCTTTCTCGGCGTGCGGTCTTCCATCACGGACGGCTATTCCGTGCCGGAGGCTCTGAACACAGCACCGAAAGCCTTTCCGCCTTTCTATCGCGCGGTGGTCTCTTCCGGTCAGTCTTCGGGCCGTCTGGACGAGGTGCTGGAACGGCTTGCCGTCCACCTCGAAAAGTCGCGCAAGATGCGCAACAAGATCATGTCGGCGCTGATCTACCCGATCGTCCTTTCCGTGATCGCCCTGATCGTGGTCACGCTTCTGATGGTCTTCGTCGTGCCGTCCATCGTCGAACAGTTCGACACGCTGGGTCAGGACCTGCCATGGCTGACGGACGCGGTCATTTCCATCTCTGCCTTCCTGCGCCAATGGGGGCTTGTGGTGCTTGTCCTCATTGTGGCGGGCATCTGGGGGCTGCGCCGGCTTTTCCGGCAGCCGAAAATCGCTGAAGCGCGTGACCGCTTCATCCTCTCGCTTCCGGTCATCGGCCGTCTGGCGCGCGGTGTCTCTGCGGCCGCTTTCGCGCGCACTTTTGCCACCCTGTCGGCGTCCGGCTCTCCCGTGCCCGATTGTCTGGGCGCGGCGCGCGGCGCGATGTCGAATGCCGTTTTCCGCAAGGCGACACTGTCTGTGCGCCGGCGTGTGGAGGAGGGCACCAGCCTTGCCCGCGCCATGCGCGCCGAAATGGTCTTCCCGCCCATGCTGCTGCATATGGTGGCCAGCGGCGAACGCGGCGGGGACCTTGCCGGGATGATGGAGCGGGCGGCGGACTATCTTGAGGATGAGTTCGACAATGCCTCCACCGTGGCGCTCGGCCTGCTGGAGCCGATCATGATCGTGTTTCTCGCCGGTATCGTGGCGCTGATCGTGCTCTCCATCATGCTGCCCATCCTGCAGATCAACCAGCTGGCCATCGGCTAGCCCCTCAACGGAGACGTCCAGATGATAGAAGACGCAAGAAAGAAACAGGCGAAGCGCTCGAAAGAGGCGGGCTTCACGCTGACAGAGATCATGGTCGTGGTGTTCATCATCGGCCTTCTCTCATCTGTCGTCCTGTTCAACGTGCTCGGCGCGCGCACCGATGCGCAGGTCAAGACCGCGCGCACCAATGTTACCGCGCTCAGCAATGCACTCGAACAGTACAGCCTCGACATGTACGACTATCCGACCCAGCAGCAGGGCCTCGACGCGCTGGTGAATGAGCCAGACGATGCCAGCGGGGCAGGCACATACAGGCGCGGCGGCTACATCAATTCGGTTCCGCTCGACCCATGGGGCCGGCCCTTCATCTACAAACGCCCCGGCGAAAAGTCCGGCCGCGCCTATGACCTCTATTCGCTTGGCGCGGACGGTCAGGAAGGCGGCGAGGATGAGAACGCCGATATCGGGAACTGGAACTAGGGTTTGACGGCGGGGCAGGGCCATATGTTGAGGCGCGATGCAGGCCTGACACTGGTGGAGATCCTTGTCGTGATCTTCGTCATGGGTCTGGTCAGCGCTGTCGCCGTGATGACGCTGCCGGCCCGCGAGACACCGTATGAGCGGGCCGTCCGGGAGGTCCAGTCGGCGCTGAGAGACGCCCAGGACCGCGCCGTGCTGACCGGCGAGGTGATCGGCGTCCAGCCGACAGAGCATGGCCTCGACCTCCTCAGCTGGACGGGTGAGGAGTGGCTGCCGCTGCGCGCAGACAGGCTAAGCCTGCCAGACGGTGTGAGGCTTGAAGTGGTGGGCGCGGAAGACGACCGCCGCGATCACGACGAGATCCCCCAGCGTATCGTCTTCAATCCGCTTGGCGCCACCCAGCCCGTCCACCTCGCCGTGACCTGGCGAACCTACGCCCAGCGTCTCACCCTCATGCCGGATGGGGAGGTGGTCCATGGCGCATCCAGCTAGATCCCCGGCCGCCGGGGAGCGCGGCTTCAGCCTTGTCGAAACCGTAGCTGCGCTCGGCATCCTGTCGCTGGCGGCGGTTCCGCTCATGCAGGTTGCGACCGGCGCGGTCCAGAATACCGCCCGCCTTGAATCCCGGCTGCTGGCACGCACGACGGCTGAAAACGTGCTGGCCCGCGCCATGTCGGACCCGGACCCCGTGGAGATCGGTGTCAGCGCCGGCACCGAGACCCAGATGGGCCGCGATTATGCCTGGGAGCTGAATGTGCTCCCGACAGGCCGCGACGCGCTGGTCCGGATGGAAGTCTATGTGCATGAGGCCGGGGGCCAGCAGGTGCTTGCGCGCCTCATGACGTTGAAGACGCTGCCTTCGCAGCCTCTGGTGGACGAATGAGACAGGGCCCCGAAAGCTGCGAGGCTGGCTTCACGCTGGTCGAGACGCTCGTCGCGCTGCTCATCCTGTCGATGATGGCTGTCGCGGGCGGCAGCCTGCTTCTGCGTGCCACGGATGCGGGAAAACAGGTGCGCGACCGCGAGGCCGTCCTCCGCGAGCTCGATATCGCCCAGGCCTTCATCCGCGACGATCTTGAGGCCGCGACGCTGCGTGCCGCCGAAACGGCAGATGGGCGGGGCGGCCTGCAGATCATGACCGGCGGTGAAACCAGCCAGACCGATGCGCTGATCAGCTTTGTCCGCAATGGCTGGATCAATCCGGAAGCCGCCGCAGAGCGCTCCGGCCTGCAAGCTGTCCGCTATGTGCTGAGCGAGGAGGGCGAGCTTATCCGTGAGGCGAGCCTGCGTCCGGATCCGACCCGCTCGACAGAGGTCACGCGCCGCGTCCTCCTCTCGGGTATAGAGTCGGTGGATCTCACTTTCTGGCAGGGCAATCAGAGCTCGACCTATTGGGAAGCTGCCCCCGGTGGAGCCAGGGCCGCGCTGCCGCGGCGGATCGAGATGCAGATCCGCTTGGACGAGCGCCGTACACTGACGATTTCAAGCCTCGTGGGAGGTCCTGGATCATGACGCGCCCGGCAAAATCTTCAGAACAAGGCGTCGCGCTCGTCACGGTACTGATGATCGTTGCTGCCATGTCCACCGTGGCTGTGACGCTTTCCTCGACCGTCCTGTCCACAACCAGCCGGGCCCGCGCCATCGACGCGGCGAGTCAGGCCGACTGGCTGGCGCTGTCATCGGAGGAATTTGGCCGCGTCCTGATCGGTGAGATGGTCGCGCAGACCGAAGGCCAGCTCTTTGCGGGCATGCCGGGCCTGGATGACCCTGTTCGGTTCACCGTGGAAGGCGGCCTCATCACCCTCAGCGGACGCGATGGTGGCAATTGCTTCAACGTCAACCAGCTCGGCGGCCGCGCGGCTACAGCAGAAACCCAAGGCGCACCGGTGCAGCAGGCAACGCCGCAGGAAGACTATGAAAAGCTGCTCGAGCTTGCCGATATAGATGCAGGCAACCGGACAGGACTTGTGGCGAGCCTCGCGGACTGGATCGACGCCGATCAGACACCCGGTCTCAATGGCGCCGAGGATGCGTTCTATGCGTCGCCGGGTCTCAATTACCGCACATCCGGCCAGCCCATGGCAGACATCAGCGAATTGCGCGCGGTGCGCTATTACACCCCGTCCGTATACGATGCGTTGAAGCCGCTCCTCTGCGCCATGCCAGAGGCTGCGCCCATCCCGCTCAATATCAATACGCTGGAAGAGGCGCAGGCCCCCCTCCTGTCGCTGGCCTTTTCCGGCGCGCTCAGCGTCAACGACGCACGGGACCTCATCTTCCAGCGCCCACTCGGTGGCTGGCAGAGCTTGGAGAGCTTCCTTGCCGAGCCTGCCGTCAAGGAGATCGCGCCGGAGCTTCGGCGCGAGAAGATGCTGTCGACACAATCTGCCTACATTGCCATGCAGGCGGCAATCGATTTCAGGGGCATCCGCCGCCTTGTCGATATTGTGTATGAGCTTGATGGCACGCGTCCGGCAAAGACAGTATGGCGGGAACGGAAAGGATAGGATTTGGCCGACCTCTTCATTCTCCTGCCCGAAGCCATGGATGGCGCGCCGCTTTATGGCTGGCGCCAATACGGCCGCTGGGCGACGGGTGAGGCGCCGCCTGCCGGTCTGACAGACCCTGCAGCCGTGGCCTTCGTTCCGGGCACATCGGTCACGCGGCATGAGGTCCATATCGCCGCGCGCAAGCCCTCCGAAGCAAGGCAGGCGGCCCTTTTTGCCATTGAGGACGATGTCGCAGAGCCCGTGGACCGGCTTCATATCGCGCTTGGCACGCCCGGAGAAAATGACCAGCGGGCCGTTCTGGTTACGTCAGCGGCCGATATGGCGGCCTGGACAGCCTGGCTTGCAGCAAACGGCTATCCCAGCGCGGACCTTGTCGCGGCCCATAGCCTCATGCCGGAAAACGCCGATCTTTATGAGGCTCCAGGCGAATATCTTGTCCGCAAGGAGGGCCGGGTCTTTGCAGTCGATGAGCAGACGCCGGAGGATCTTCTTCAGCTTCTTGCGCCGCAGCCGCCCGGCGCGGTCTATGGTGCCCAGCTGGCACGCAAGCTCGGCACGGTCCCGGCAGGGGAGGGGGCGCGCGATCGCGCTGCCTATCTTCAAATGCTGGCGGAGGGCTATGAGGCGGCCACGCCGGGCAGCCTTCTCTCGCTTCGCCAGGGCATCTACGCCATCCGCAGTCCGTTCAGCCTTGGCTGGGCACGGCGCTGGGGGCTCGTCGGCGCTCTGGCGGCAAGCGTGCTGGTCCTGTGGCTTGCCAGCGTGGCGCTGGAGACATCGGCCTATCGCAGCCAGACCGATGCGCTGCGCACCGAAACAGCACGCATCGTCAATTCCGCCGTCCCGGCCGCGAATGGGAATGTTCAGGAGGCTCTTGCCACCCTGCGCCAGACCCAGCGCACAGGCGCGGCCTCCGTTCGCGCCACCATGGCGTCCGCTGCCCTGTATGAGGCGCTGGGCGAGAGCGACAATGCCGAGATCCGGTCCATGCGCTATGATGCGGCCAGCGGCCAGCTCACCGCGCTGGTCGTCATCGCCAATTATGCCGAGGCCGATGCCATAGCCGGGCGTCTGGAAGAGGCGGGCCTGAATGTCCGGCTCGGGCAGGCCCGCCAGACGGGGGAGCGTGTACTGGGCGAATTCGTGATTGAGGGGGCGGCGACATGAAGGACTGGTGGAGCGGCCTCAGCCTTCGCGAACAGGCGCTGATCGGCGCGGCCGGCGCGCTGCTGGTTCTCGTCATCTTCTGGTATGGCATTGCCTCGCCTCTCTTCAACGCCCGCGCCGAGGCACGTATGGCACGCCAGACCGCCGCTGATGAGCTTGCTCAGGTCGAACGCCTGCTCGCGGTCCAGAGGGCGCGTATGCCGCTCTCCTCCAGTACAACCTCCGCTGGCCGGGCGCCTTATGCGGGCGATGCCTTCAAGACCGAAGTCACCCGCGCGGCGCAGACCGCCGGTCTTGCGATCTCGCGCCTGCAGGGCGGTGAAGCGGGGCGCTTCTCGCTTGTCTTCGAGCAGGCCGATATCCGCCAGCTCTATTACTGGATGAATGAGATAGAGACTCGCCTTGGCGGGCGTATTGAGCGGATGAGTATCGACCAGGCCTCGAATGATCGCGTGCGGGCCACCATCGATGTCGCGGCGGGAGGAAGCTAGGAGCCCATGCGTATTTTACTTATCCTTGCGGCCCTTGTTGCGCTTGTCTGGGCCGGGCTCTCGCAGATCCCGCTCGGATTTGCTCTGCGTCAGGTTCCGCTGAATGCGATGGGCGTGAACTGGACCCAGTCAGAAGGCACAGTCTGGAACGGGCGGATCATGGGCGTCTATCTCAACGGCCAGCCCGTCGGCGACATCGATGTGGCGCTGCAGCCTGTCTCGCTTCTGCTCGCCCGCCCGAAGGTCGATCTGCAGTGGGGCGGCGCGGGTGGCCGCGGCGCGGGGTCTGTTGCGATGCATGGCGACATCCTTGAAGCCAGCGACCTTCGGATGGAGCAGAACATTTCTGCCCTTGAAAGTCTTTCGCCGGAGGTGCGCGCGATTGGCGGCACCTTACGGCTCAGCCAGGGCGCGGTCCGCATTGAGGGGCGGGACTGCACATCGGCCACAGGACGGCTGAGTTCGGATACGCTTTCCATCGCAGCAACCCGGTTCGACCGCGAATTCTCGGAGCTGACAGGCTCGCTCGATTGTGTGGACGGGGCCTTCAGCATTGCCATGAACGGATCAGGCCCGTCGGGCGATACCGTCGCGGTCGATGCCGATGTAAGCCTCTATGGCCGTTCGCAGATCGAAATCGTCGCCAATACAAATGATGATGAAATAGAGACGCTGCTCGCAAATGCCGGCTTTGCCCGCCAGAATGGCGTCTGGACATATACACGTGAGACCGGCGCCATGGGGCAGGGGGCACAATGACCATCAAGAGAACATGTCTGACACTCGCTGCCGCGCTCGCCTTCCTTGGAGGCTGTCAGAGCGTTGAGGGCGAGAGCGAATCGCCCGCGCGCCCCGAACCAGCCCGTCAGGTCTCGGCGGCTGAGGCGGCCCTTGCCGCGAAGGGCCTCGCCCCCGCGGTCAGCGTCATTCCCCAGTCCGGCATCGGCGCGCAGACGCTTGCCAGCGATGAATGCGGTCTCTTCCTGTGGAGCAAGACCGATCCTGACCGGCTCATCTTCTTCCAGCGCGCAGCCAGCGGACAGGCCCGGCTCAAGATTGCCGATGAGACCGTGGACGCCGTTCAGGCCTCGAATGGCGGCAGAATCTTCGGGCAGTTCATGACAGAGCAGCTCTTCCTCGCGCCGGGCGGCGAACAGGTCGAGGTGCGTTTCGAGCCGGGAGAAGAGCTTCAGGGCGGCCAGCGCATTGAGGATGGCCGCATGACCATCACCGCCGAAGAGGGCTGGCGCACCGTCATCCCCGTGCTCGGGGTACGTGCCTGCAAGCCCTGATCATTCAGGGTTCAGCATCATCACATTTTGGGGAAGGAAAGTGGCTCCGCGAGTAGGACTCGAACCTACGACCGGGCGATTAACAGTCGCCTGCTCTACCAACTGAGCTATCGCGGATCACTTGCGAGACGGCTCCAATACCAGAGCGAACGCGCGTGTCAAACACCCCGCTGCAGCGTCTGACAAAAAAAGGGCGGGAGACTGAAAATCTCCCGCCGAGGCGTTGGGTGATGGTGGGTGTCTCCAAAGAAGACGAGTGTAGGTATGAGTCGGAATGGTTAATGCGTCGTAAAGAGATTAACGAAAAAGCCCCTGGGATTCACAATAGTCCCGTGAGACGGGCGTCCGCGTCTGCAGGCCGCTCTGTCAGGCATCCTTGTAGACGGGTTTTCGCTTCTCGATGAAGGCCTGCATGCCTTCCTTCACGTCTTCTGTGCCGGCGCAGAGCACCTGATTCCGGTTCTCGATGGCCATGGCCGCCTCCAGACTTGCCGCATCCACCGCCATGTTGAGCCCTTCCTTGGTGAGGCGCAGGCCCATGGGGGAGGTTGCGAGCATTTCCTCGACAAACACCTCACCAGCCGAATCAAGTTCGGCATCCGGTACGATCTGGTTGACCAGCCCCACGGCGAGGGCGCGATCTGCATGAATGAAGCGCCCGGTCATCATCAGTTCCGATGCGATGGTGACCCCGACGAGACGCGGCAGGAAATAGCTGACGCCCATATCGCAGGCCGACAGGCCGAGCTTGATGAAAGCGGCATTCATTTTCATGCTTTCACCGCCGATGCGGATGTCGGACGCGAGCGCGAAGGCGAACCCGCCGCCGCAGGCAGCGCCCTGTATCAGCGAGATGATTGGCTGCGGGCAGCGGCGCATCTTGATGTAGACGTCCGCCAGATAGCCCTGAAACCCGAAGCCGCCGCCAAACGGTGGCTCCTCGCCTTCAGCGCGTGCCTTGATGTCTAGGCCGGCACAGAACGCGCGGCCGGCGCCCTTCATGACCACGATCCGGCAGTCACGGTTATGGAAAAGCCCGCCGAAATAGTCCGACAGCTCGCCAACCATCTCGGTATTGATGGCATTCAGCATGTCGGGCCGGTTGAGCGTCAGATAGTGAACGCCGCCGCGGACCTCGACGCTGATCGTCTTGTAGTCGTACATGGAAATTCCTCCCTTTGGTCAGCGCCGCCTAGCGTGAGCCTTGCCCGTCATCGACTTTGATACAGGTGCCCGTGACGGCATCCGAAGATGGGCCGACCAGGAACAGAAGGGCCGAATCAAGCTGCGCGGGATTGCCGATCCGCTTGCGCGGGAAGTGCTGGGCAATATCGCCCATCCGCTCCAGCATGCCGTCCATCATCTCGGACTCGAACGCGCCCGGCGCGATGGCGTTGACGTTGATATGGTTGCGGCTCCACTCGACAGATAGCGTCTCCGTGATCCGCACGACAGCGGCCTTGGAGACCGAATAGAGCGCCGCGCCATTGCCCGCATAGTGAAACGCCGCAGCCGAGGCGATATTGACGATCCGGCCCGGCTTGTCTGCGGCCATGAGGCGGCGGGCCACCTCACAGCTCAGCACCCAGGGTGCCCGAACATTGATGTCGAGCACGCGGTCGATGAGGTCGATATCCATCTTGTGGGCACGCTGGGCATCTGGAATGCCGGCATTGTTCACAAGGATCGTGACGGTGCCGAGCGCGTCTTCCGCTTTCTTGACTGCGGCGATCATCTGGTCGGCATCGGTCGCGTCCATTTCGACGGGCAGGGCTTCACCCCCCGCATCCTTGATCTCCTTGGCCAGGGCTTCCAGCCGGTCCAGCCGCCGGGCCGCAATCGCGACCTTTGCGCCCTGACTGGCCAGAACCTTGGCGAATCGCAGGCCGAGGCCCGATGAAGCGCCGGTGACAAGAGCGACCTGACCGGTGAGATCGGTCGATTTGTTCGGAAGAGGATAGTCCATTACTTGCCCTTTCCGCTGGTCGGGATGTCCTTGAAGGCGACATCCTTGTCGACACGGATATCGCCCGGCAGGCCAAGCACGCGCTCACCGATAATGTTGCGCAGGATCTCATCCGAGCCGCCCTCGATCCGTGTCGCAGGCGAGCGCATCAGCATGGCCTGGAAGCGGCCATTCTGCGGGCTGTCCTCATCCCAGACGACCCCGGCTTCGCCCTGCAGGTCCAGCGCGTACATGGCGAGCTCCTGCATCGTGGCGCCAGCGACCAGCTTGCCGATGGAGTTCTCGGGTCCGGGCGTTTCGCCTTTCGACAGGGCAGAGATCGCCCGCATGCCGGTATATTTGAGGCCGCTCTGCTTGACCGCGAACTGGGCGAGCTTGGAACGCACGCCGGAATCCGCCGTCGCAGCCTCTCCGTCGATCTCCATGTCCATGCAGAACTTGAACAGCTCCGGAAACCCCGTCGACATGCCGGACCCGATGGACAGGCGCTCATTCATCAGCGTCGTCAGCGAGACTTTCCAGCCCTGACCGACATCGCCAAGGCGCTGGTCGTCCGGGATGCGCACATCATCGAAATAGACCTCATTGAAGCCGGAGGCGCCATTTGCCTGCTTGATCGGCACGACTTTCACCCCGGGGCTGTCCATGCGCAGGAAGAACATGGTGAGGCCTTTGTGCTTTGGCACATCGGGGTCGGTGCGGGTAATCAGCAGGCCCCAGTCGGAATTCTGCGCGCCGCTGGTCCAGATCTTCTGGCCATTGATGATCCAGTCGCCTGAGCCATCATCGGCCTTCACCGCCCTGGTGCGAAGACCTGCAAGGTCCGACCCGCTGGCAGGCTCTGAGAAGAGCTGGCACCAGACTTCCTCACCGCTTGCGAGCGGGGGCAGAAGCCGTTCTTTCCACTCTTCACTGGCCCACTCCATGACAGTCGGCCCGCACATACCGTGACCGATTGTGAACAGGCCGGAGAGAACGGCATAAGGGCCTTCCTCCTGGCTCCAGATCACACGCTCCATGGCAGAGCGCGCGCCGCCGCCATATTCCTTCGGCCAGTGCAGGCAGGCCCAGCCGGCCTCGGCCTTCTTTTTCTGCCACGCCTTGGATGCCTTGATCGGGTCTTCGCTTTCCAGACCGTTGGAACCGAAGCTTGCGCGCTTCAGCTCAGGCTCAAGGTGCTTCGGTGCATTCGCATCAAGCCAGCTGCGGACCTCTTTGCGAAATTCAGCTTCTTGCGGTGTATCGTTGAAATCCATGATCTTTTTCCTTCCCTTCTAGGCGGCCGCTTCGACATTTCCGGCGCTCATCCGTTCGATGAGCAGGCTCTCCCAGGTGGAGAGCGAGCCGATGGTCAGGGCCAGTGCATTGGAGCGGCGGTAGTAAAGGTGGCAGTCGAAGGCCCAGGTGAAGCCCATGCCGCCATGGACCTGGATATTGTTCTTGGCGCAGTGCTGGAACGCATTGGTCGCCGAGACGCGGGCCGTCGCGGCCGCTATCGGCAGCTCGGCCGCGCTCGATGACAGGGCCCAGGCACCATAATAGCAATTGGACCGCGCCAGCGTCGCCGACACATACATGTCCGCCAGGATGTGCTTGACCGCCTGGAAGGAGCCGATCTGACGGCCGAATGCCATACGCTCCAGCGCATAGTCGCGCCCCATTTCCAGCGCGCGGTCTGCCCCGCCCAGCTGTTCGAAGCCGATCAGGATCGCCGCGCGGTCCATGACCTGCGTCGCGATATGCCAGCCATCGCCAGCCTCGCCGATCCGTGTTGCTGGCGTGCCGTCGAAAGAAAGCCTGGCCTGGCTGCGTGTTGGATCGATCGAGTCGAGGTCTTCGCGGCTGACGCCCTTGCCGGAGAGGTCGACAAGACAGAGTGAAAGGCCGCCCGCTTCCTTTGCAAGCACGATGGCAAAGTCTGCGATGGCCCCATCGGTGACCGGCGCCTTGCTGCCCGACAGCGTGCTGCCATCGAAGCTCAGGCTGACCTTTTCGGGCTTCATGCGGCCGCTGCCCTCATTGATCGCCCAGCAGCCAATGGCTTCGCCGGCCGAAATCTTCGGGAGCCATGCCTGCTTCTGCTCTTCTGACCCGGCCTGCATCAGGCATTCAGCACCAAGATAGACGGTCGAGGCGACCGGCACCGGCGCGAGCACACGGCCAAGTTCCTCTGCGACCACGCAAAGCTCCAGATGGCCAAGGCCCACGCCGCCATATTCTTCCGGGATGGCCGCGCCCAGGACACCCAGCTCTGCGAGGCCGGCATAGAGTTTCTGGTCGTAATGCTGGCCGCCTTCGAGGACCGCCCGAACGGCCGCTGGCGGACAGTTCTCTTTCAGGAACCGCCTGACCTGCTCACGCAACTGTTTCTGTTCGTCAGAAAAATCGAGATTCATCTTCTCTTCCGCCCTTGTCCTTAGGTCTGCACGTCATGCGCTTGTTGTGGTTATGCAGGCGAATGAGAGCTATCCGGCCGGGTCAGTCAATCATGCCGCCACGTTACCGCGCCCGCCATGCAAATCGCTCTGGAAAGCTGGCGAATGACACTCACCTTGTGTGAGAGGAAAAACCGGGCTGCTCAGCGTGGAGGCCCGTGGGGAGGACAAGAAATGGCGAGCGACAATCACAGGAAGGATCTGGTTTCGGCCAGAATCCGCGAGCGGCTGGAAGCCGAAGGCCGGCGCTATTTTGCCAATGACAATATCGCCGACATGCTTCAGCCGGGCGAGCTTGAGGGCCTTCATGAAGAGGCCGAAGCGGCAGTTGAGGATTTGCTCGACAGTCTCGTCATCGACTGGCGCAATGATCACAATTCGCGCGAAACCGCCCGCCGCGTCGCAAAGATGTATCTCGATGAGGTGTTTGCAGGCCGCTACAACGCCCAGCCTGCCACCACAGAATTTCCCAATGCCGAAGCGCTCAACGAGCTGATGATCGTCGGCCCGATCACCGTGCGCAGCGCGTGCAGCCATCACCTCTGCCCGATCATCGGCCGTGTCTGGCTGGGCGTCCTGCCGAAAACGACGTCCAGCCTGATCGGCCTGTCGAAATATTCGCGGCTGACGAACTGGATCATGTCGCGCCCGCAGATACAGGAAGAGGCGATCGTGCAGCTTGCCGATCTTCTTGAAGACATGATTGAGCCTGACGGTATTGCGGTTGTGATGGAAGCCGATCACTTCTGCATGCACTGGCGCGGGGTGAAGGATGACAACACCCAGATGATCAACAGCGTCATGCGCGGGGAATTCCTCGAAAATGCGTCCCTCCGCCGTGAATTCCTCACGCTGATCCGCCTCCGGAACGGCTAGGGCGCCTTAACAATCGCGCAGATCGTGTGCACCAGATGGTCCAGTACATCCGTCGTGGACCAAATCGAGTGGGCGCGCGTGTCATCGGCAAGGCGCGTTTCACGCGCAGCAAGAACAGCGCCGAGATAGGATTCGATAAAGACGATCCGCTCGGTTTGCTGGCGCGGCGGCAGGTGACTCATATGGCCGCGCAGAAGTTTGATGCACGCCTGGAAGCCGGTATTCCACCGGCCGGCAAGCGCCTCCATGAACTGGTCCCTGTGCGCCATCGCGAACAGGACCACGAACCGGTTATAGTATTCTTCCTCACCCGGCCCGGCCAGGCCGATTGAGGGGTAGACCAGTGTCCCGACAACATCCTCCAGCGCCGGCTCGCCGCCATCTGCCGCGAATCGCGCCAGCTCGCCCTGCCGCCGCGCATCGATGAGCTGCGCCCCATCGACGACCAGAGCGCGGATGAGTTCGGCTTTCGATCCGAAATGATAGCCAACGGCACCATGATTCTTCTGTCCGGCTGCGCTTGCGATCTCGCGTACCGTCACGCCGTCCACGCCGCGCTCTGCGAACAGTTTCATCGCCGCCCGCTTCAGGGCGCCGACCGCGTCGGATTCAGCTTTTTCGTTCAGGCGGACCATGGGGAAGGCTTGTCTTCGCGTCTCTTGATCGTCAAGCATATTATCCAAATGATTTAATGGAGAGGAAATGTGGAGACAGGCGTAGACCTGACCCGGCTCGCATCCTGGATGGATGAGCAATCACTGGGAAACGGCCCAATCGAGAACGCCGTGCGTCTTGCGGGCGGCACACAGAACATTCTGCTGAAATTCGACAGGGCAGGGCGCACCTATGTTCTACGGCGCCCGCCGCCCTCGCTTCGCGCCAATTCAAATGAGACCATGCGGCGCGAAGCCCGGGTGCTGGCGGCAATTGCCGGCTCTGACGTCCCCCATCCGGGCCTGATCGCCGCTTGCGGTGACGAAACGGTTCTGGGCGCGGCTTTCTATCTTATGGAGCCGGTCGACGGCTATGCGCCCTCTCAGGGCATGCCTGAACCCTTTGTCAGCTCGCCGGAGCTTCGCCATCAGATGGGGCTCTCGCTCGTGGATGGCATCGCCGCTTTGGGCGCGCTGGACTATAAGGCTGTCGGCCTGGAAGGGTTCGGCAAACCCGACAATTATCTTGAGCGTCAGGTCAGCCGCTGGAAGTCCCAGCTGGAAAGCTATGGCGACATGCCCGAATGGGATGGCCGCAAGGACCTGCCGGGAATCAACCGGATCGGTGACTGGCTTGAGGCAAACCGGCCCGGCAATTTCCGGCCCGGAATCATCCATGGCGACTATCACCTCGGCAATGTGATGTACCGGTTCGACCGGCCGGAACTGGCGGCCATTGTCGACTGGGAACTGACAACCATCGGCGATCCGCTGCTCGATCTTGGCTGGCTGATGGCAACCTGGCCGGATGAAGCCGACACGTCGGATGACGGCACCGTCGCCGTCCAGCCCTGGGAAGGCTTTCCGGCGGCAAGCGAACTCGTTGCCCATTACGGCAAACAGTCCGACCGCGACCTCTCAACCATCGACTGGTACGGCGTTCTCGCCTGCTACAAGCTCGGTATCATCCTCGAGGGCACCTATGCGCGCGCCTGCGCCGGCAAGGCGCCGAAGGATATCGGCGACAATCTTCACAGCAGAACAATCTGGCTGCTCGAGCGCGCGCTGCGCTGGATCGGCTGAAAACACGTCAAAGGGATAAGGAAACAAGCTCATGCAATTTGAATATAGCCAGAAGACCAAGGACCTGATCGCCCGCGTCGAAGCCTTTTTCGACAAATACGTCTATCCCACCGAAGAGGAGTACCATGCCTGGGATGAGGATCCGGCCAATCTCTGGGTCCGCTGGCCCGGCATCGACAGGATCAAGGAGCACGCAAAGGCCGAGGGCCTCTGGAACCTGTTCCTGCCGGAGGAATATGGCGACTACAGCCCTGGCCTCACCAATCTGGAATATGCCCCGCTGGCAGAGATCATGGGCCGCGTGCCGCATTCGTCCGAATTCTTCAACTGCTCGGCGCCCGATACCGGCAATATGGAAGTGCTGGCGAAATATGGCTCGCCCGAACAGAAAGAGCGCTGGCTGAAGCCGCTTCTCGCCGGCGATATCCGTTCTGCCTATGTCATGACAGAGCCGCAGGTCGCCTCCTCCGACGCCACCAATCTCGAAATGACCATCCTTCCAGACGGCGACGACTATGTCATCAATGGCCGAAAATGGTGGATTTCGGGGGCAATGAACCCGAACTGCAAGATCTGGATCGTCATGGGCAAGACGCTGCTCGACAATCCACGCCACCAGCAGCATTCACAGATACTGGTTGAACCGGATACGCCCGGTATCTCCATTGTCCGCCATCTGACAGTGTTTGGCTCGAAGAACTCGCCCGGCGGTGAGTGTGAGCTTCTCTTCGACAATGTCCGCGTGCCCAAGGAAAACATGATCCTCGGCGAAGGGCGGGGCTTCGAGATTGCGCAGGGCCGCCTCGGGCCGGGCCGCATCCATCACTGCATGCGCTCCATCGGGCAGGCCCAGCGGGCGCTTGAGATCATGTCCCGCCGCGCCGAAAACCGCGTTGCCTTCGGCAAGAAGCTCTCCGACCAGAGCTCGATCCGTCAGGACATTGCCAAAAGCTTCTGTGAGATCGAAATGGCGCGCCTGCTGACCCTGAAAGCGGCCGATGCGATGGACCGGTACGGCAACAAGCAGGCGAAAGACCTGATCGGCGCCATCAAGGTGATTGCGCCGCAAATGGCCCAGACGGTCTGCGACCGCGCGATTCAGGTGCATGGCGGAATGGGTGTCAGCAATGACACGCCGATTGCGCGTTTCTTCACCCTGAACCGCTTCCTGCGCATCGCGGACGGGCCCGATGAGGTTCACATGTCCCAGCTCGGCAAGCTCAAGATCCGCGAATACAACGCACCGAATGTAAACTGAGCAGCGGAGGCAGACCATGAAAGCACTCGTCTATCGCGGCCCAAAGGACATCGCGTTTGAAAGCATGGCCGATCCGGGCATCGAGGAAGAGCGCGATGCCATCATCAAGGTCGACAAATGCGCGATCTGTGGCAGCGACCTGCACATCTATCACGGCGAAACCTTTTCGAAGGATACCGGCTATTGCGTCGGTCATGAGGCGGTCGGCGAAGTGGTTGAGACAGGCCGCTCCGTCCATCAGCTGAAAGTGGGCGACAAGGTCATGATATCGGCCGCTGTCGGGTGCGGGGAATGCCGCTCCTGCCTTGCCGGCAATGTCGTCAATTGTGAGACCAATTCCGGCCGCTGTTATGGACTGTCGGCCGCCTTGCAGGGCTGCCAGGCAGAGTTTGTGCGCGTGCCGGCGGCAGACTTCAACGCGGCGAAGGTCCCGGAAGGGGTTACGGCGGATCAGGCGCTCATGATGACCGATGCGCTCGCCACCGCCTGGTTCGGCGCGCGCAATGCCGACATCGGACATGGCGCCACTGTCGCGGTCGTCGGGCTTGGCCCGATTGGCCTGATGGCGGCCGAAAGCGCGCTTGCCATGGGCGCGGCCCGCGTCTTCGGCATCGACCTTGTCGAGGAGCGCCGCGCCATGGGACGCGCCATCGGTCTCGAAACACCTGACCCGGCGACGGCGCGCGACTATGTGAAGGAAGCGACCAAGGGCCAGATGTGCGACAGCGTCATTGAGGCCGTCGGTCATTCCGCCACAATCCGCGCGGCCCTCGGCTTTGCCGGGCGCCGGGGCACGGTTTCCGTCATCGGTGTCTCTCAGGACAGGTCCATGGACTTCCCGATGGCCAATGCGTTCGCCATGGGGCTCACCTTCCGCATCGGGACGTGTTCTGTGCCGCAGGAATGGCCGGATCTCACCCCGCTGATCCAGTCCGGACGGATCAGGCCGGAGCGCTATATCAGTCACACGCTGCCCCTATCGGACGGCGCGCATGCCTATGACATCTTCGACCGGCGCGTCGATGGGGCCATGAAGATGGTCTTCGAGGTCTGAATGATCTTGGGGGAGTGGGAAGTATCTGGAGGCCCCGCCCGGAATCGAACCGGGGTACACGGATTTGCAATCCGCTGCGTCACCACTCCGCCACAGGGCCGTGCCAAGAGAGGAGCGTCAGATAGCAGCGGTTCCAGCTGCTTGCAACGGAGGAATGCGGCGTTTCGCACATGGCGCGCCGTTGCACACTCTCGTGCGCTAAGATATGGCGACACGAATACCTCAGAATGGATTGCCTGAAAGGTAAGCGCCCATGGATTTCGCAAAGATGCGCCGGATTATGGTGGATTCCCAGATCCGCCCGAATGATGTGACCGACCCGGAAATCGTATCGGCCTTCCTGCATACGCCGCGCGAAGCGTTCGTGCCCAAGAGCGAGCAATCCATCGCCTATGCCGAATACGAGATCGAGACCAGCGAAGGGCGCGCGCTCTGGACGCCCCGCGACATCGGCAAGATGATCAAGTCGCTGGAGCCGGAGCCTTCCGACATCGCGCTCGTCATCGGGGCAGGGGCCGGCTATGAGACCGCCATTCTCTCGCGTCTCTGTGAAACCGTCATCGCCCTGGAAGAGAGCGATGAGCTGGTTGATGAGCTTACCGCCCGCTTCGGCACGCTCGGCCTCGACCGCGCGGTCGCTGTTCAGGGCGACCTTCGCGAAGGCCTAGCCGACCAGGCGCCGTTCGACATCATCCTCGTCTGCGGCCTGATCGAAGAGGCGCCGGAGACCTGGTTCACCCAGCTGGCAGAAGGTGGCCGTCTTGGCGCCGCTGTCCCGCATGGCCGTGACCTTGGCCGTGCCCGTGTCTGGACCAAGGCTGGTGAGACCGTCTCCTATCGCGAAGTCTTCGATTGCTGCCCGCCCCGTCTCCCCGGTTTCGAAAAGCCCAAAAGCTTCGTTTTCTAATCACTGGGTTTAGTGGGCCGCCATTGCGGCCCCGTCATCCATCCCCGACCTTCTGACCCTCATGGGAAAGAAAGGACCGGTCATGGTGAAACCATCAGCCTACCTCTTCGCGGGCATACTCTTTGCTGGTCTGCTTGTGGCGGCCTGCCTCGCGCCGCCCAAGGCAACGAAGTCCTTTGCCGGCACGAAGACCTATATCGTCCACGGATACATGGCGGGTCCGGACGACCACTGGTTCGAGTGGCTCGAGACCCGGATAGAAGCCGGTGGCGGCGAGGCCGTCCGCCTGACCTTGCCACAATCGGATGATCCCGACCCCGCTGAATGGGAAAAGGCCCTGGCAGACGAGATCGGCACGCCCGACCGTAAAACCTATATCGTCGCCCACAGCCTCGGCTCGATTACGGTGCTTCGCTACCTCTCCGGCCTGGATGACGACAGCGAGCTTGGCGGCTTGCTGCTGGTGTCGGGCTTCCCCGGCAGGCTGCCAGCCATTCCGGCCCTCGACGCCTATATGGACGCGCCTTTCGATGCCGGCCGGATCAGGCAGATCGCCAGCAGGCGGGCTGTCATCTCTGCGAAGGATGATCCAATCGTCCCTCATCGCCAGAGCCAGGCGCTCGCCGAAGACATCGACGCAGATTTCCTGCCTGCCGAAACAGGCGGTCACTTCCTGGCGAGGGATGGGTTCGACCAGTTTCCACTGGTACTTCAGACGTTGAGAGATATGATCAGGAACGCGGATAACGAGCATACACCATTCGCAAAGTGAACAGTGTTCACTTTCTTCCTGAAGCCGTGTAAGGTCATGCCTGCCGAGGGAGGGCAGGGCGATGCGTCGAACGAGATATGCCTCAACACTGCTGGCAGTGGGGGTGGTGCTGATAGCACTGCCGGCGCAAGGTGAAACGCTGCAGGATGCGCTGTCGGCGGCCTGGCTGAACAATCCCGCCCTCGAGGCCGAGCGCGATTCGGCGGCCATTGCCGGCGAGCGGATCGAGCAGGCCCGCGCCCAGCGCAAACCCACGGTCAGCCTGTTCGGCAGCTATGTCTACGAATCGGTCGATTCCAACCGCCCCTTCGCCTTCAATCTGGGTGACCGGCCTGTTGCCTCCGCCCAGATCGAGGCGCGCCTTCCCGTCTATACAGGCGGGCGCATCACCGCAGGCGTCCAGCAGGCCGAAGCCGGAGCGCTTGCGGCGGGCGCCCAGCTCAACTCGGCCGGCCAGTCCATCCTGCTCGACACGCTCATCGCCTATGTCGACATCCTGCGGGCGCGTGAGGTCATCTCCATCCGTGAGAACAGTATCCGCCTGCTTGAGGGCCAGTTCACCGCCGCCTCCGACCGGTTCGAGGTGGGCGACACCACCCGTACAGACGTTTCGCTGGCCCGCGCCCGCCTCGAAGGGGGGCGCGCCGCGCTCGCCTCGGCAGAGGCAGACCTTGAAGCCGCGCTCGCCCAGTATGCGCTGCTCACCGGACTGGAAGCGGCCGACCTGCTCGCGCCGCTCCCGCCCGTCCCGGAGCTGCCCGAGAGTTTTGAGGCCGCGCTCGCCGTCGCCCTTGATGCCAATCCGGACATTACAGCGGCCCGGTTTGCCGAACAGGCCGCCCGCCGGTCGGTCGAGGTCGCCCGCGGCGCGCTGAAGCCTGAAGTCTCTCTCATCGCGCAGGCCGGCGTTGAGGAATACCACACCGAAGGCTTTACCGATTCCAGCATGCTCGCTGGCGCCCAGGCCAGTTTCCCGCTCTTCACGGGCGGTCTCAACACCTCGCTCGTGCGCGAAGCCCAGCTCTCGCGCCAGCAGGCCGCCAGCCGTATCGCCCTCAGTGAGCGTGTGGTGCGCACCAGCGTCGCGCGCGCCTGGTATGGTTTCCTGGCCGCCGACCGCGCCGTCGAGGCTTCCGGCCGCCAGGTCGAGGCCGCAGAGCTGGCCTATGAAGGCGCGCAGGAAGAGCTCAGCGTCGGTGTGCGCACCACGCTCGATGTGCTGGACCAGGAGCAGGAGCTCCTCGAAGCGCGCCTCTCGCAGGTGACGGCGGAGCGCGACCGCTATGTCGCCGCCCACACCCTGCTCGCCGCAATGGGCCAGTTGACGCCGGCGCGTCTCGGCCTCAGCCTTGGTTAATACAAGGCCCACGGGTGTATCGCGCCGCGAATCCGGCATAACATCATATTAACTGGCGCGGTGTAGCCGGATTGAGGCATACATTCTTTTCTGCGGGAGCTGAAAATGGCGGACAAAGCGCAATCCGAACCAACAATGGAGGAAATCCTTGCCTCCATCCGCAAGATCATCGCCGATGATGGCGAGACCTCGCGTCCCGCCGCCCGCTCGGAAAGCCAGAGTTCCGGTTCGGTAGACGTGAATGTCGCCGGTGACGATGATTTTGACGATCTTTCCCTCGACGATGTGATGTCGGAGACCGAGGAAGATGACGCCTTCGATAACACGTCAGAGCGGTATCTTTCGGGTGAACAGAGCCATACCGAACAGCGCCATGATGCCGGCGAATCGGACTTCGACCTGATGGAAGACGCCGACACCTCCGGCAACATGCTGGCCGATGTCGATGATGACATGTTCGACGATCTTGGCGACCGTGGCAGCGAAGCAGATCAATCCGGAGAGTTCGCGCCGCAGACACCGCAGTCCTACGATAATCAGCCCCACGCCTTCGACGACAGTGACGATGATCTGGAAGATTTCGACTTCGGCCTGGCCGAGGAAGACGACACGCCGGTTGCCGAATCGCCTGCCGTGCGCCGCGCCGCCGATTCGCCGGGGGCGACCTGGACACCGGAAGAGCTCGCAGCTCCGCAGACCGAAGCGGACCCGGACATGGACCAGCCGTCCTATATGGACAGCGAGCCCGAGCCTGACTTCATGACGGAGCAGGATGCAGGCAATGACCCGTTCGCCGGCGTCGCGCCGCAGCCTGAGCCCGAAACGAGCTGGGAACCGGCCGCGCAGGAGACCAGCTTCGCTCCGGATATCGATCAGGCCCCGCCGGTCGATGTGGAGCCTGAAACCGAACCCGCTATCGCCGACATGGCAGCCCCAGAGCCGGAGCCTCAGATGACCGAGTCCTACACGTCTTCCGCTTCTCAGGGCGGCGAGGCCCTGACCGATGAGCGTATCGCCGGCGCCGCCGCCACCGCGCTTGGCAAGCTGATGGTCAAACGCTCCAGCAGCGAGGAAGAAGCCAACCCCAACACGCTCGATGGTCTCATGCGCGAGCTTCTACGCCCGATGATCAAGGAATGGCTCGATGCCAACCTCCCGGCCATCGTTGAGCGCAAGGTCGAGGAAGAAGTACAGCGTATCGCCCGCATGGCGCGCTAGACCCTCGTTCACACCCTGATATAGAGACGAGGCGCGCCCGAAACGGCGCGCCTTTTCTTTTGTAGTTTCTGACCGACAATGATGGACCGACCAAATGCTTGACCAACGCTTCGATCCGCAGAGCGCCGAAGGGCGCATCTATGAGCGCTGGGAAGAGGCGGGATGCTTCCGCCCCTCCGGCGATACGAGTGCGCAGGCCTATTCGGTCGTCATCCCGCCGCCAAACGTCACCGGCGTCCTGCATATGGGCCACGCCCTCAACAACACGCTTCAGGATATCCTTGTCCGGTTTGAGCGTATGCGCGGCAAGAATGTCCGCTGGCAGCCGGGCACGGACCATGCCGGTATCGCCACGCAGATGGTGGTTGAGCGCCAGCTTGCCCAGGACGGAAACGAGAGCCGCGCCAGCCTGGGCCGCGAGGCCTTCATCGACCGCGTCTGGCAGTGGAAGGAACAGTCCGGCGGACAGATCATCCAGCAGCTGAAACGCCTCGGCGCCTCCTGCGACTGGGAGAATGAGCGCTTCACCATGGGCGACCGGGACAACCCCGACGACCAGATGCAGGAAGCGGTCCGCAAGGTCTTTGTCGACCTCTACAATGAAGGTCTCATCTACCGCGACAAGCGGCTGGTGAACTGGGATCCGCACTTCCAGACGGCCATCTCCGACCTCGAAGTCGAGAGCCGGGATGTGAAAGGCCATATGTGGCATTTCAAATACCCGCTCGCGGGCGGGGAGACCTACACCTATGTCGAAAAGGACGAGGACGGGAATGTCACGCTGGAGGAAGAGCGCGACTATATCTCCATCGCCACGACACGGCCGGAAACCATGCTCGGCGACGGCGCCGTGGCCGTGCACCCGGACGATGAGCGTTACGCCCCGATTGTCGGCAAGCTGTGCGAGATCCCGGTCGGCCCGAAAGAGCATCGCCGTCTGATCCCGATCATTACCGACGATTACCCGGATCCTGACTTTGGCTCTGGCGCGGTGAAGATCACCGGCGCGCATGACGAAAACGATTATGGCGTCGCCCAGCGCAACAATATCCCGATGTACCGGCTGATGGATATGGAAGCTCGGATGCGCACTGAGGGTCCGAGCTACGAAGAGAGCGCGATGGAAGCTCAACAAATCGCGTCGGGAAAACAGGCGACTGCTGCCGACGTGGACGCGCTCAATCTGGTGCCGAACAAGTATCGTGGGCTCGACCGCTATGAGGCGCGCAAGCAGGTGGTCGCTGACATCGATGCCGATGGCCTGATGATCGAGGTTGAGGACAAGCTGATCACCCAGCCCTTCGGGGACCGCTCCGGCGTGGTGATTGAGCCGATGCTCACCGACCAATGGTTCGTGAAGGCCGAAGAGCTGGCGAAACCGGCGATCGAGGCGGTGCGGTCCGGCAAGACCAAATTCGTGCCTGAGAACTGGACCAAGACCTATTATAACTGGATGGACAACATCCAGCCCTGGTGCATCTCCCGCCAGCTCTGGTGGGGGCACCAAGTGCCAGTTTGGTATGGGCCGCAGAAGTCCGTGCTAGAAGAAACTCATAAAATTGAAGGCGCCATGTCGGGCGGCGTTTCAAAGCTGATGAGTAATATCCGGGGGCCAAAAATATTCTGCGCTTTATCTAGAGCTGAAGCTCTGGCTCAGGCGAAAGAGTACTATGGGGATGATGTTCAGGTCTCTTTCGACGATCGAGATATTCCTGCAATGGAATACGGAAGACTGGGCGGTGATCAAGAACTATATGTTAAGCTGTTTCAAGATCCTGACGTCCTCGACACATGGTTCTCCTCCGCCCTCTGGCCGTTCTCGACGCAAGGCTGGCCAGAGAACACCGAAGCCCTGAAACAATATTATCCGACCAGCGTGCTGGTCACAGCGCATGACATCATCTTCTTCTGGGTCGCCCGGATGATGATGATGGGCCTTCACTTCATGGACGGCGAAGTGCCCTTTCATGACGTCTACATCCACGCCCTCGTGCTGGATGAGAAGGGCCAGAAGATGTCCAAGTCCAAGGGCAATGCCATGGACCCGCTGGAACTGGTCGATCAGTATGGCGCCGATGCCCTGCGCTTCACCTTCGCCCGTCAGGCCGCGCAGGGGCGTAATATCCGCCTCTCCCCGCAGGCCGTTGAAGGCTATCGCAACTTCACCACCAAGCTCTGGAATGCCGCCCGCTTTGCGGAAATGAACAGTTGCGAGTTCGGCCATGACCTCAAACCCGGCGACCTCAAGCTCCCGCTCAATCGCTGGATCGCGGCCGAACTTGGCAAGGCAGCTGCCGCTGTCACGCGTGCGCTCGAAGCCTACAAGTTCAATGAAGCGGCCGAGGCGCTCTACCAGTTCATCTGGAACGTGCTCTGCGACTGGTATATCGAGCTGATCAAGCCGGTCATGAATGGTGAGGATGAAGCGGCAAAAGCCGAAACCCGCAAGGCCTGCGGCTGGGTCATCGACCAGACGCTGAAGCTGCTTCACCCCTTCACGCCTTTCGTGACTGAAGCGCTTTGGGCACAGACAGAACAGGAGGGCCGCAAGCGTCCGGACTTCCTCATGGTGCAGGACTGGCCCGCCTTTGCCGACGCCTGGTCCGACGATGAAGCCGAAGCAGAGCTTCAATGGGTGCTGGATACGGTTTCCGAAATCCGCTCGACTCGGTCTGTCCTCAATGTGCCGGCCGGCGCGCAAGTGCCTGCCTCGCTGATCGGCGCGTCTGACAAGGTGAAAGGCTGGGCAAAGGAAAACGAGACGCCGATCAGGCAGCTCGCCCGCCTCTCCAGCTTTGATATCGCGGCCGAGAAGCCGTCCGGCGCAGTTACAATTGCGTCCGGCGAAGAGACCATCGCGCTCGAAGTGCAGGAATTCATCACCCTGTCGGATGAGGTCGCCCGTCTCGACAAGGAGATGGCAAAGCTCGGCAAGGACATTGAGGGGACTGAAAAGAAACTCTCGAATGAGAACTTCGTCGCCAAGGCCCCGCCGGAGATCGTCGAGGAGAACCGCGAACGGATCACCGAATGGACGGCCACCCTTGCCAAGCTGCGCTCGGCACGTGAACAATTGGCTGCGCTCAGCTGACACGGGAAGGTAAGATCATGAAGCCCCTCTATGCCGGACTATTCGCTATCGTGGCGCTCGCTGCCTGCGCGCCCGAAGCCCCTGAACAGTCGGAGCTTGGCGCCGCGACGAATGAAGGCGCAGAGTCAGCTATTGAGACCACCGACGCTGGAGACGAGACGGAGGCCGACATGGCGACAGCCCAAGCGCCTGACTGGCGTATCGTCATTCATGGCGGGGCAGGGGTCATCCTGCGCGAAGACCTCTCCGATGAGCAGGAGGCCGCTTACAGGGCGGCTCTTGAAACCTCGCTTCAGGCCGGGGCCGATATCCTTTCTGATGGCGGCTCCTCGCTCGACGCGGTGCAGGCCGCCGTCCTCACCATGGAAGACGATCCGCTCTTCAATGCAGGCTATGGCGCGGTCATGACGGCAGAAGGCATCCACGAACTCGACGCCTCCATCATGGAAGGCAGCAACCGCGATGCCGGCTCGGTCGCCGGTGTGACGCGCGTGAAGAACCCGATCCTTGCGGCCCGCGCCGTGATGGACCAGTCCGAACACGTCATGTTCGCGGGCGAGGGCGCTGACAGCTTCGCTGAATCGGTGGGCCTTGAGCTGGTTGAGAACTCCTACTTCACCACCGAGCGGCGCCGCGAAGCGCTGGAACGTGTGCTGGAGACGCGCGAGCGCACGGATGCAGACCGCCATGGCACGGTGGGCGCTGTCGCCATCGACCAGAACGGCAACCTCGCCGCCGCAACGACGACAGGCGGCATGACGGCAAAGATGCACGGACGTATCGGTGACGCGCCCCTGATCGGCGCGGCGACCTATGCGGAGAACGGGGTGTGCGCGGTCTCAGCGACCGGTCACGGTGAGTACTTTATCCGCGTCGGTGTCGCGAAAACGATCTGTTCGCGTGTTGAGCTTGCGGGCGAAGACATCGAAACCGCCGCCGACAACGCCCTCGGCCAGGTCGCAGACCTTGGCGGCGATGGCGGCGTCATCGTCATGGGCGGTGAGGGCCAGTACGCCTATGTCTTCAACTCCAAAGGCATGTATCGCGGCATGATGGACGCCGATGGCGGTCTGGAAACCGCGATTTTCGGACCTGAGGAATAGTGGTCTCAGATGGCCTCTGACCTGACCGGCATTACGATCCGCGCAGCTGTATTGGGCGACGCCGCAGCCCTGGCGGAGCTCGGCCGGCGCACCTTCATCGGCAAGTTCGGCCATATCTACTCAAAGGCCGACCTCCACGCCTATCTTGATGAAGCGCATACTCAGGCAGTCTATGCCGACATGATTGAGAGCCCGGACTTCCTCGTCCGGGTCGCCGCGCTCCCCGACGAAACGCTGTCGGCCTATCTCGTCTGCTCACCGCTGGAGCTGCCGGCTAAAGAGGCTGCCGAAGGGTCGGTTGAACTGATGCGCGTCTATGTCGATCAGCCGCTGCAGGGCAGGGGGCTTGGCTCGCACTTCATCGAAGAGGCCATCGACTGGGCGAAGATTTCGCAGGCGCCCGAACTCTATCTCAGTGTCTTTTCGGAGAATGACCGGGCGCGCGCGCTTTATGAGCGGTTCGGTTTCGAGAAGGTCGGAGAGTTCGATTTCCCGGTCGGGAATCATCGCGACCTCGAATTCCTGATGCGGCTGAAATTGGAATAATTTTGCCAAACACCGCCCGTGCACCGTCAGAAACACCGTCCATGCACCGTCCATACACCGTATTTTGAGGCCCAAAGGGCAGAATTTTTCGCAGACTTTCCAGCGGAAATTCGCCGCACCCCACTAGCGCCGGGCGACTCTGGCTTCTATTCACATCGGCGAAGATCACTAGCTCGAGGAGCCGCCGAAATGAGCAAGACCTGGGACAAATCCCGCCTGCCGTCGCGCCACGTCACTGAAGGCCCGTCCCGCGCCCCGCACCGCAGCTATTATTACGCTATGGGCCTGTCGACAAAGGATATTCAGAAGCCTTTTGTCGGCGTCGCCTCCTGCTGGAATGAAGCGGCGCCCTGCAATACCACCCTCATGCGCCAGGCTCACGCCGTCTCTGAAGGCGTAAAGGCTGGCGACGGCACCCCGCGTGAGTTCTGCACCATCACCGTCACAGACGGCATCGCCATGGGCCATGAAGGCATGCGCTCCTCGCTCGTTTCGCGCGAAGTCATTGCAGATTCCGTCGAACTCACCATGCGCGGCCACGGCTATGATGCGCTTGTTGGCGTGGCCGGTTGCGACAAGTCTTTGCCGGGCATGATGATGGCCATGCTGCGCCTCAACGTGCCGTCGGTTTTCCTCTATGGCGGCTCCATCCTTCCGGGACGGTTCGAAGGCAAGGATGTGACCGTTCTCGACGTGTTCGAAGCAGTCGGCGCCCATGCAGCCGGCAATAATGATATGACCGAGGAAAAGCTGCACGCGCTGGAAAAGCTTGCCTGTCCGGGTGACGGGGCCTGCGGCGGGCAATTTACCGCAAATACAATGGCTTGCGTGTCAGAGGCCATCGGCCTCGCGCTGCCGCTGTCCTCGGCCCTGCCAGCGCCATATACAAACCGCGATGAGTATGCGGTCGCCTCGGGCGAGGCTGTCATGCGTCTTGTTGAGACCAATCTGCGCCCGCGGGATATCTGCACGCGTGAAGCCTTTGAGAACGCCGCCGTCGTCGTCGCGGCCACTGGCGGCTCCACCAATGCGGCGCTTCACCTGCCCGCCATGGCGAATGAGTGCGGGGTCGACTTCCAGCTGAAGGACGTCGCCCGGATCTTCGAAAAAACGCCTTACATCGCGTCCCTGAAGCCCGGCGGTGAATATGTCGCCAAGGATTTCGGCGAAGCCGGCGGTGTGCCGATGCTCATGAAAACCCTTCTGGAAGAAGGTCTTATCCATGGCGACTGTATCACCGTCACGGGCAAGACATGGGCGGAGAACCTTGAAGAGGTGACCTGGGACCCGAACCAGAAAGTCATCTCACCGGCCAGCAAGCCGATCACCAGGACGGGCGGCGTCGTCGGCCTCTGGGGCTCACTCGCCCCGGACGGGGGTATTGTGAAGGTCGCAGGCCTTCAGTCGCTCCAGTTCCGCGGCCCTGCCCGCGTCTTTGATGGCGAGGATGCCTGCTTCAAGGCAGTCGAGAACAAGGACTACAATGAAGGCGATGTCCTGATCATCCGCTATGAAGGGCCCAAAGGCGGCCCCGGCATGCGCGAGATGCTGTCGACCACGGCAGCCATTTATGGGCAGGGCATGGGCGACAAGGTGGCGCTTATCACCGATGGGCGTTTCTCCGGTGCGACGCGCGGATTCTGTATCGGCCATGTCGGCCCGGAAGCCCAGGAAGGCGGCCCCATCGGCCTGATCAAGGATGGCGACATGATTTCGATCGATGCCGAAAAGGGTACGATCGACCTTGAGGTCAGCGAGGCAGAGCTTGCCGAGCGCAAGAAGACCTGGTCGCCGCGCGAAACGCGCTATGCCTCCGGTGCGCTTGCCAAATTCTCCAAACTGGTCGGCCCGGCCCATGAGGGGGCGGTCACGCATGAAGGCTTCAAGGCAGAGCGCCACGTCTACGCCGATCTCTAGATCGCCGTAAAAGCTGCAGATTGCGGCCATGGAATGGTCATCTCGTTCACTGAGGCTTCAGGCTGGTCCTGATAGCCTCAGAAGGATGCTCAAGATGACACATTTCCTGCCCGCGGCCGCAATCGCTTTTGGCCTGATCGCTTCGACACCTGCCGCCTTTGCATCTGAAAGCTGTGCCGAACAGGCGGCAGCTATCCGCAAGGCGCAGACTGCCGCCCTGGACCTCAAGGCGGATCGGGCCGCGCTGTTGGAGAAGGTCGAAACCGCCGGTGAGACCTGGGAGGACGCGCAGACTGTGCGCAATTTCAGTTCAGATCATGCGGCCCGCGCCGATACCGCGAAGGCGGACTATGACGAGCTGAAAGCGCAACTACGTGCGCTCGATACAGAGCTGCAAACAAAGGCTGAGCGTACAAATGCCCGTGTTTCAGCCTACAACACCAATTGCGCCAATGAAGGCTAGCGCCAGCTAGTCTGCCAGGGTCGCAATCACCGGCACGTGGTCGGACGGTTTGTCCATTTCGCGTGCCTTTTTGTAGATTTCGACACCTTCCAGACGGTCCGCCACCTGCGGCGAGAGCAGGAGATGATCGATTCTGATGCCGTGGCCCTTCTTCCAGGCGCTGCCCTGATAGTCCCAGAAGCTGTATTCATGTGCGCGGCCATCGGCGGCTTCATAGGCCTCTGTCAGGCCGAGCCATTTGAGCTCGCGGAATGCGGCGCGCGTGGTCTGAAGGGCAAGGGCGTCATCACGCCAGACAGCGATATCCCAGCAATCCTCGTCGCGCGGGATGACGTTATAGTCGCCGGCCAGAAGGAAGGGTTCCTCCAGCTTGAGCTGCTGCGCCGCATGCGCTTTCAGATGCTTCATCCAGCCGAGTTTGTAGTCGTATTTGGGGCCGGGCGCCGGATTGCCATTCGGCAGGTAGAGACCGCCAACACGGACGGGCCGGTCCGCGAGGACAAGTGCTTCGACATAACGGGCCTGATCGTCATCCTCATTGCCGGGAAGGCCGGTGACGATGTCCTCAAGTGGATAGCGCGACAGCAGGGCGACGCCATTATAGCTCTTCTGCCCGTGCACAGCGCAATTATAGCCGAGTTCCTCGATCTCCATATACGGGAAACTGTCGGTTTCACACTTGATCTCCTGAAGGCAGACGACATCCGCATCGATGGCCTTCAGCACATCAAGCACCGTCGCCATACGGGCCTTGATCGAGTTGACATTCCAGGTCGCGATTTTCATGGCGCCCTTATAGGCGCGATTCAGCCTCCGCACCATGCGCGCATGCTCAACTGGCGTGCATCGATCACAGTGGAGGGGAGTTTTAGGGGGTTACCTGCGGTGCCCGTCGACCCTATGCCATAAGGACAAGATTAAGGGGTCTTCATGTTCCGCTGTTTCGTCCTTTCTCTCGCTCTCGCCTTTGCCCTGGCTTCTTGCGGCCCGACACCGCGCAAGAAGGAGCCGGGCCTGGCTGAGCTTTATGAAGCCGCACCGCGCGGGCCCTTGCCCGGCGGTGTGCGTCCGACGGCCTATGAGATGGACCTGACCATAGATCCGCGCAAAGAGAGGTTTGGCGGAACGGTCACGATAGACCTGGAATTTGACAAGCCTGCGGACGGAGTCTGGCTTCATGGTCAGGGACTGGAAATCCGGGATGTCCGCGTGACCAGCGAGCTTCTGGAGGACGAGTCTGCGACGTGGCGGGATGTGCTGAATTCCGGCGTGGCATGGATCAATTTTCCCCGTCGCGTCAGCTCGGGAAGTGCTGAAGTTTCAATCCGCTATACCGCCCCCTTTGACGCGAATCTGGCCGGTCTCTTCAAGGTGGAGGAGCAGGGCAACGCCTATGCGCTGGCCAAGTCCGAAAGCATCCAGGCGCGCCGGTTCATGCCAGGCTTTGACGAACCGCGCTTCAAGGCGCCGTTCGATATAACGCTGACCGTTCCAGAAGACGCCATGGCCATTTCGAACACGCCTGTCGAGCGCGTCGAAACGCTTGAGGAAGAGGGGCTTACCCGTGTCGTCTTCGAGACCACACGGCCACTGCCGACCTATCTCCTGTCGCTTGGCGTCGGACCATTCGATGAAGTCGAAGGGCCGGCGCTGTCGCCGAATGAGGTGCGTGCCACGCCTGTGCCGCTGACCGGCTATACGCGGCAAGGCAAGGGGAGCGAGATTTCCTACGCCCTCATGATGACAGAGCCAATGGTGAGCTTTTTCGAACGCCAACTTGGCGTGCCTTACCCCTATGAGAAGCTTGATATCATCGCGGCGCCACAGTGGCCGAGCGGTGCAACGGAGCTGGCCGCTGCCATCACCTATCGTGAGAGCCGTATTCTCTATGGGGCCAATAGCGGCCCCGCGGCGCGCCGGTCCCTTCTCAATATTCACAGCCACGAGCTTGCACATATGTGGTTCGGCGACCTCGTCACACCGCCCTGGTGGGACGATCTCTGGCTGAAGGAGGGTTTCGCAAGCTGGGCCACCGGGATCGTCCTGGCTGATATGGAGCCCGAGGGCGGATATGAGCTTGATGCGGTGGCCGACAGTATCAGCGCCATGGCGCTGGATAGTCTTGCCAGTGCACGGGCGGTGCGTGAGCCGATCACGATGAATGAGGACATCCGCAACGCCTATGACTCCATCACCTATGACAAGGGTCTTGCCGTCATTGCGATGGTCGATTCCTATTTCGGCGCGGAGACGTTCCGCCCCGCACTGGGCCGTTACATCGAACGGTTTGAGGATTCCGTTGCCGACAGCCCGCAATTCTTTGAGGTGATTGCCGAGGAGACCGGCGAGCCGGACCTCACCACCGCTTTTCGCAGCTTTGTCGAACAGTCCGGGCTGCCGGTGATCGATGCCGGGCTGCAATGCCGTGAAGGGCGCACGCCCGAGGTCACTCTTTCCCAGAGCCGCTATCAGCCGCTTGGCAGCCCGATTGAGGAAAGCCGCCGCTGGACGGTTCCCTTCTGCATGATCGCGGCCAGCGGGGAGCGCCGCGAGCGGGTCTGCACCATGATGAGCGAGCCGGAATTGACGCTGCCGCTTGAGGCACTGGACTCCTGTCCGGACTGGGTGATGCCGAATGCGGGCGGGGCCGGTTATTGGCGTTTCACCATGCCGGAGGCGCAATGGGCGTTGCTGGCCGTCAATTTTGCCTCGCTTGAACCGGGTGAGGCCATGGTCGCCATAGACAGTGCCCGGGCCAGCTTTGAGGCAGGCCAGCTTTCCCTGCCTCTGCTGATGGCCATTACAAATGCCGGAACGCGGCATGAGGAACGCCAGGTGATTGAGGAGGCAGTACGCACCTATGCAGGGCTCTATCAGGCGGTCGCAGACGAAGAGGCCGCGCGGGCGGGATTCGAAAGTGAGGTTTCGCGTGTGTTCCGCCCACGGCTTGCAGCGGCTGCAGGGTCAGGTCGTGATCGTGATCGCATCATCACCTCAAGGCTTGAAGGTTTTCTGGCGCGTACCGGGAATGACCAGACGCTGAGAGAGGACTTTGCGCGTGCCGCAAATGCTTATGTCGGTCGTCCCGTAGAAGGCGACGTGCGCCCTCTGACCAGCGATGATTTCGCCACAGCACTGGCCATCGGCTTTCAGGAAGGCGGCGAGCCTTTCCTCAATGCCATGCTTGCGTCGCTTTCAGACATTGATGACCCGACCTATGAGCAGGCTGTCGCCTATGCCATCGGTCAGAACCGGGATCCGGAGCTGCTACCCATCATCCTCGATCTTACCATGTCCGGCAAGCTCGGCACCCGGGAAACCTATACGATCATGGCGGGCCAGATGCGACAGAAGCCGACGCAGGCTGCAGCCTGGCGCTGGCTCCAGTCCAACTATCCTGAATTCGTGACCCGCATTCCCGGTCAGCGCCCGCGCTCGACGCCGCGTCTGGCATCAGATCTCTGCTCGCCTGCGGCAATTGATGAGCTTGAAGCCCTTTTTGAGACGCATGGGGACCTTGCGCCCGGCTATGAGCGGGCGCTGGCCGAAGCGCGCGAGAGTATCGAGCTTTGTATCGCCCTTGAAAAAGAACGCGGCGCCGAAATCCGCACCTATTTTGCGGGCTTTGCCCCATCCGAAACGGCGCCCGACTCAAGCAATTGAGCGATCTCTGCCTCGCTGCGTCCCAGCGCAGCAAGCACCTCGCGGCTGTGCTGGCCAAACTTCGGAGACGGCCCCTTGGGCCCGTCATCGGCGCCCGGAAAGCGCACTGGCGAGGCGGGTGACTGAAAGGTCGACCCGTCGTCTGCCGAAGAGGGCAGGTCGACAATGCCGCCTGCGGCTTTCACCTGCGGGTCCTTTGCTGCCTCTGCCAGCGTCTGGACCGGCGCCCAGGCGATGGAGTGTTCGTCGAGTCGTTTTGCCGCTTCCTCCTTGGTCATCCGGCCAAAGCCTTCATCCAGAATATCAACGCAGTCGACGCTGTTCTTTCTGCGGGCCTTTGGCGAGGCAAACCGCTCATCCTCTATCAGGTCCTCGCGTCCGATAACGCGGCAGATCGGCGCCCAGTCGGAATTGCCCTGGCGTGCCACGATGCACAGCCAGTGGTCGTCGCTGGTGCGGAAGAAATTCATTATCGGCACGGTCTGCTCATGCCGCTGCTTGGTTGAGCCGAGCCGGCCGAAAAAGAGCTGGATCGCGAAATCGGAGCCCAGTGTGAAGAGCGCGGTGCGCAGAAGAGACGCTTCGACCAGGCGGCCCTTACCCGTCTTGCCCGCCTCGACCAGGGCTGCGCAGATACCTGCGGCGGCGGCAATACTTGTCGTGTGATCCCCAAAGGCCGTGCGGCAGGGGAAGGGCTCGCCGCCTTTAGGAATGGTCGAATGCGCCACGCCGGAGCGTGCCCAGAAGCTGGCGACGTCGAAGCCGGGCTTGTCCGCATCCGGCCCCTCGAGGCCATAGCCGGTGAGGCTGCAATAGACGAGTTTCGGATTGACCGATTTCAAACCCTCATAGTCGAGGCCAGAGCGCGCGAGGCCGCCAGGGCGGACATTGGTCAGGAAGACATCCGCGCTTTCGGCCAGTTCGCGCAGGATCTTGCGGCCCTCCTCGGTCGTCGTGTCGAGCGCAATGGATTTCTTGCCGCGATTGTCGAAGTCGAAGACCGGATTGTCCTGAATGTCGGTGCCGATGGTGGCGAAGAACTTACGGATCGGGTCACCGCCGGGCGGCTCGACCTTGATAACTTCGGCGCCCCAGTCGCTCAGGATGCTACCGGCGCCAGGGGCGGCCATATAGGTGGCGTATTCAATGACGCGAATTCCTTCGAGCATGTTTTCTCCCAGGTTTTTCTCGGGTCTGCTGCCCGACCCATTGGTAAACCGGACATTAACCGGCACAATAGAAGTGTCAGCAAATTGATTCCTCGGCTGAGGGAAGGCTTTACCTATGGGCATTTCTAGCATGCGACCGCAACTGTCCGAACAGGACATTGAGCGGCTCATGAAAGGGGAGACGCCGGATGAGCGGGCCGGGATTGCGCACAAGCTTTGCCGGCGCATCGCGACTGACCCGCTGAATGAGACCGAGCGGCACCACGCCGAGGAGATCATTGCGATCCTCGCTGAAGATGCCGCCGAACTGGTCCGCAAGACGCTTTCTGTCGCGCTGCGCAATTCACCGCGCCTGCCACGCGATGTCGCCCTGAAGCTCGCCCGGGACGTTGAGACTGTGGCGCTGCCGGTGCTGCAATACTCGCCTTCGCTGACGGATCAGGACCTGATTGAGCTGGTGCGCGCCGTCGCCGGCGCCAAACAGATCGCCATCGCGTCACGTGAACGGATCGATGGGGAGCTCTGTGAAGCCATTGCGGGCGAAGGGGTTGCCGAGGCGGTCGCCGCCCTGGCGAGAAACCGGGGCGCGAGCTGGACCAACAAGGCGTATGATCGCTCCATCGACCGGTTCGGGGATGATGAAGGCGTCAAGACCGCACTGATCGCGCGCGAGCATATCCCGGTCCACATTGCCGAAAAGCTGGTCTCGCTGGTTTCGGGGCAGGCCTTCGACATGCTGGTCAACCGGCATGAGCTGCCGGCGCAGCTTGCAATTGATCTGGCTGCTGGTGCGCGCGAGCGCGCGACTGTCGATCTGGTGGAGCAGGCCGACCGCAGCCAGGACATGGGGTATTTCGTTCATCAGCTGGACCTCAATGGCCGGCTGACGAACTCACTCATCATGCGCGCGCTCTGTCTCGGGCAGATGAAGTTTGTCGAGCACGCCATGGCAGAGCTTGCAGGCGTCACGCATGGCAAGGCGTGGCTTATGATCCACGATGCGGGGCCTCGGGGGCTGGCGGCGATCTTTGACAGGGCAGGCCTGCCGCGCAAGCTACTCCCGGCATTCAAGGCGGCGGTGAACGTCTTCCACGAGACCGAAGTCGATGGCGGCCCGAACGACAAGGCGCGGTTCCGCATGCGCATGATTGAGCGCGTGCTGACCCAGTTCCAGGCTATCCCGAAGGGCGACCTGGACTATCTTCTGGAAAAGCTGGACTTCTATTCAGAGCAGGCCAAGGCCATGGATGCCGCGCCTTCTGAAGAGGCCGCAAGGCGCGCGATCTAGGCGTCGACCTTCGGCGCGCGGCCGAGCTCAATGCCGACACCGGCCAGCTTTTCGCCGTCACGGTAGCGGGCGTGCTCTGCAATCACGGCCATGCCGCAGGCGCTTGCCGCTTCGATGCGGTTCAGAAGATCAGCCTCAACCCAGACCTTCCGGGCGTCCACGCGTACCGAATCCAGCAACAGACGAAGACGCGTATCCAGCGGCGTGCACCAGGAGCGCGTGGCGTTCACGCCAACGCGGAAGCCGCGCCGGCGCAGCGACTCGATGCTTTTCAGGACGTCGGCTTTCGACTGCGCCAGTGAAGCGTCATCAACCTCAATGCAGATCTCCTGTGGACAGATCCGGCTGCGCGCCGCGGCGGCCTCGCAGGCTATTGGGGTGTCTGGATGCATGAGCGCGACGATGGGCGCTTCGATGATGATCGGGCGCGCGGTTGCGCAAGGCTGGTCATAGGCCAGCCGCGCCACGGCCTCTACCTGGTGCGCGAGCCAGAGCGCCGGGCTGATCCGGCTGACAAGCTGGCCGCCAGCGCCGAAAGAAACGCGGTCATCGAAGGCGAACTGGGTTTCAGCCACAAGGTTCACAATGTCCCCAGTGGTCAGGTGAATGACGGGCGAGAGCCTCAGTTCATCTGCGCCTGGAACGATGGAGGGTTGACGCGACGACCGTGTCCGAACCTGTTGCATAGAGCACCCCTGTCTGTGATTGTTTGAACGATAACAATGACAGACGCTCGTTGAGATCACGCGGATCGGAACGGGTGGATTTCCTGCAAATTTGCCGGATTTGATGGAGGACCCGTTATGACTGCCGCCGCGCCCAGACTATCTGCCACCGTCCTCCTCCTGCGCGACGCGCCCGACCTTCAGGTCCTGATGGTGAAGCGTCACTACCAGATCGACTTCGCGGCGGGCGCGCTCGTCTTTCCGGGCGGCAAGACGAATGAAGAAGATGCCTCGGATGCCTGGGATGGGCTCAGCGACGGCAATTATGAAGGCAAGGCCCGGACAGCACGCGTCGCGGCCCTGCGGGAGGCCTTTGAGGAGTCCGGGATCATACTGGCACGGCACGCCGGTGAGCGCGGCGAGGGCGCGCCGCTGGTGGGTGTCGATGTGGCGGACAGGATTGCGCCGCTGCGTGAAGCGGTGGACCGCCGGGAGAAGAGTTTTGTCGAGCTGATCGAGGAAAACAATCTCGTCCTCGCGCTCGATACGCTGGTCCATTTCGGCCACTGGATCACACCGGACATGATGCCGAAGCGTTTCG
>NVWP01000032.1 GCA_002733705.1 Henriciella sp.
GGAGGTGGGGGCGGACTGACAGGCGGCGCCGAGGCACCGCCGCCTCCCCCTCCACCGCCGCCGCAGGCCGAAACGAGGCCCAGCGCGGCCGAGGCCATCAGGGTCCGGATGAGGGGAGAAGAGGCTGTAAGGCGCATTGGGGGGACGTCCTGTCGCAAAGCAGAGGGTCTGGCGGCGACAGGCAGCTTACACGCTTCGCCGGGAACTGACAGGGGCTCTTACGGGCGGGCGGGGGCGAAGGATCAGTGCGGATATTTCTTTCTGCAGAGGGGGCGTCAGGCCCGGTCGGCCAGGGCGCTGAGCCCTTCCCTGTCTTCAAACCTCACTGCGCCGTAACCGATGGAAATCACGCCCTTCTCGGTCAGCGCGCGAAGGGTCTGGTTCACGGTCACCTTGGAGATGCCGAGAACGCGGGAAATATCGGCCTGTGTGCAGTCCATGACCCGGCCGTCATTGCGCATGCGGTCGATCACGGCGAGGAAGTTGATGATGCGCTGGCGCGCACTGAGCCGGCGGGCGTCGTCATAGAGTTCGAGGACCAGCGCGAGCCGCGCTGTGGTGACGACGTGGAAGGCGCGCAGATATTCGGTGTCGGTGGCGAATATCTCGGTCAGGCGCTCGCTGGATATCTCATTGACGACTGTCCGCCCCTCGGACACCGCGGCAAGGCGGCGCGGCACCGGCAGCCCCGGTTTTGTGGGCAAGGCGCCGAACTCACCGAAATGATGTCCGGGCCCAAGGCGCACCAGGGCATGAAAGCCTTCGTCTTCCAGATACTTGCCGAATACGATCGCCCCGCTTTCAACCCATCCCATTGTATCGGCCGGATCGCCGGGATGATGCAGCGTTTCGCCGTCGCGATAGGTTTTCTGTCGCGCCATCGATTTGAGGGAGGTGCGTTGCGGCTCTGCAAGCACATCAAAAAAGGCGGGTAATCCGAAATCAAACATCTGGCGTCCTCCTACCTGCACGACCATGAGGCGAGCGCTCCTGTGAGCGCCCAACCTATAGTGGACCTATGTCGCTCCGGAGATGTTTAAAGACTTACACATTCGCCGGTTGCGCAAGGCTTATGTCCACACGCATAAGCATCTATGCTCCGCGCGCAGTCCGGCTCGCCTGGAGGCAAGTCTATTGATATTGGCGAGTGCGCGTGTGACACCCCAACTCCATGAGTGACCGTAAAGGCCTGAACCGGCAGCTATTCTGGCTTTATGAGGGGACCGGCAGGGCGTCCTTCTGGTTCCGCTGGGCGCTTCTCATCTTCGACTTCCTGACAATCGGCTATTTCCTCTGGGCGCCTTTCGGCACGCGCGAGCAGGGCCATCATTCAATCGATTACGTCATCGGCTCGGTGATCCTCGCCGACCTTCTGGCACGGCTTTACATCACCCGGCACAAGCACCGTTTCTTCCTGAAATGGATCAACTGGGCCGATATGGTGGTGGTGGTGACGATGTTCGCGCCGCTCCTGGTGTCGAATTTCGCCTTCCTGCGAATCCTGCGCGCGGTCCGGGCCATCCGTGCCTTTACGTTCATTCGCCGGGTGAAAGTCCTCACCCCATTCTTTCAGCGTCATGAGCGCATCATCGACAAGGTCACCAATTTTGTCGTGTTCGTCTTTGTCATGTCGGCCATTACCTATGCGACGCAGGTCAATCGCAATGACGACATCAATACCTATACCGACGCGGTCTATTTTACCGTCACCGTCCTGACGACGACCGGCTTTGGCGACATCCTCATGACAGGGCAGTTCGGGCGCTGGCTGGCCATCGTCACCATGGTGCTGGGCCTTTCGCTTTTCTTCCAGCTGCTGCGCGCCATTGTGGAGCCTGAGAGCAAGGTCGATTGCGAATGTGACACATGTGGGCTTACGCGCCATGACCGCGATGCGGTGCATTGCAAGCACTGCGGCGCAAACATGAAGATCAAGATCGAAGGTGTTCAATGACGTCAGACGTTCCGTTCCGGGAGATCCCATACCTGCCGCAGAAGCTGGAGGTGGAACGGCGCAGCGACGGGTCTGTCCTGCTGCGCAATGGCCAGCCCAAACGGCCCCATCCGCCGCATATGCTGGCACCGCTTGTCTATTGGGCGAGTGCGCGGCCCGATCAGGTCTTCCTTGCCCAGCGCGACCCGGACGATCCGGCCAAGCCGGGCTGGGTGAACGTGACCTATGGTGAGGCCCTGGAGCGTGTGCGCGCGCTGGCCCAGGGCTTCCTCGATGCGGGGGCCGGACCTGACAAGCCGGTGATGATCTTGTCGCGCAATGCGATCGAGAATGCGCTGGTCATGTATGCCGCCATGTGGGCGGGCAGCCCCGTTGTGCCGGTCACGCCCGCCTATGCGACGCTGAGCGAGGATTTCGCCCGCCTCATTCATATCGACCGGCTGACCGAACCGGCCATCGTCTATGTCGAGGACGGGGTCCAGTTCCAGCGCGGCCTGAAAGGCATGGGGATCGGTGAGCGGCTGGTCATCTATCGCAAGAGCGCGCCGGATGTCGCCAATACGGTCTGGCTGCGCGATTTCGCCAAGACGCCGACCAGCGAGGTCGACCTTGCCTATGACAGGCTGAGCGAGGAGAGCGTCGCCAAATACATGCTGACCTCCGGCTCCACCGGTGAACCGAAAGCGGTGATCAACACGCATGGCAATGTCGCCTCCATGGTGAAGATGATCCGCTCTGTCTGGGATGTGGAGCGGCTGGAGGAGATGTCCGGGGGACGCCCGCAGGTCATGGTGAGCTTCCTGCCCTGGAGCCACACCTATGGCGCCCATTCCATTCTCCACTCCATGCTGGACTGGGGCGGCACGCTCTATATCGACTGGGGCGCCCCGACGCCGGCGCGCCTGCCGGAAATGCTGCGCAACCTGAAGGAGGTCGCGACCACGCAGCATACGACCGTGCCGGCGGCCTGGGCGGCGATTGCGACCGAACTGGAACAGGACCGGGCGCTGGCTGAGACGTTCTTCTCGCGCATCATGGTCATGGCCTATGGCGGGGCCAGCATGGGCCAGGACATCTATGAGCGGATCCAGAAGGTCGCTGTCGATGTGACGGGCGAGCGGATCAGCCTGTCAGCCGGCTATGGCGCGACTGAAACCTCCCCCACGATTTCAAACGTGCACTGGCCGAGCGACACGATGGGCCTGCTTGGCCTGCCGCTGCCCGGTACGGAGATGAAGATGGTGCCGGCGGGCGAAAAGATGGAGCTGCGCGTGCGCGGGCCCGGCATCACGCAGGGCTATCTGAAAAATCCGGAGAAGACGGCCGACGCGTTCGACGAGGAAGGCTTCTACAAGCTTGGCGATGCAGTAAAATTCAAGAACCCTGACAATCCCGATGAGGGGCTCGCCTTTGACGGGCGGCTGGCAGAGGAATTCAAGCTTGCCAATGGCACCTGGGTGTCGGCGGGTACGGTGCGGGTCAAGGTGGTCGAGGCGGTCGATGGCCCGCTTTCGGATGTTGTCGTCTGCGGCCTCAACAAGGACCACATCGCGCTGCTCGGTTTCCTCAATGAAGGCTGGTGCATGCGAAAGACGGGCCGCAATGTCGGCCTGCAGGATCTGGCCACCGATGAAACGGTGCGCAGCGCGGTGAGGGAAGGGCTGGCGCGCTATAACAAGGCCAATCCGAATGCGGCAAAGCGCGTGGCGCGCATCCTTCTGCAAAAGGACCAGCCCAAGGCGGATGCCGGAGAGATCACCGAAAAGGGTTATATCAATCAGGGCCGCGTGCAGGCGTTGAGGCAGGATCAGTTGGACCGGCTTTACGCGAAATCGCCTGACGAAGAGATCATTGAACTGGACTAGCGCCGCGCAAGGGCGCGTGACGACACAAATTGGAGGACGACAGACATGGCAGAACAGAAATTGACAGGCGCCGATGCGCTCGTTTCCACGCTGGCCGATAATGGGCTCGAGGCGTGTTTCGCCAATCCGGGTACGTCGGAGATGCATCTTGTCACCGCGCTCGACCGCGAGACACGGATCAAGTCGGTGCTGTGCCTGTTTGAAGGTGTCGCGACGGGCGCGGCCGATGGCTATGCGCGGATCGCCGGAAAGCCGGCCATGACGCTGCTGCATCTCGGGGCGGGTTACCTCAATGGCGGGGCGAACATCCATAATGCGAAGCGTGCGCATACCCCGATGGTAAATGTCATCGGCGATCATGCCGTCGACCACCGCAAATATGATGCGCCGCTCAATTCCGACATTATGGGCCTGGCGGGCCCGAACTCTGTCTGGATCAAGTCTGCCGACAATGTGAAGACGACCGGCAAGCTTGCCGCGGAAGCCTATGCGGCAAGCTTCGGCCCGGTTTCGGGGCCGGTCTCGCTGATCCTGCCCGCCGATTCGGCTTGGGAAGAAGAGGGCGAAAAGGGGGGCAAGGCGCAGCTGCCCTCCATGCGGCAGACACCGGGGGAGCTGATCGAGAAGGCGAAGGCCGCGATTGAGGCAGCCAAGGCGCCGGTCATCGTGATCAATGGCACAGCGCTCACCGAAGAGGGGCTTGCGGCAGCCGCCCGCCTGAAGGCCGCCGGTCTGCGGGTCATCACCGACACCTTCTACTGGAAGATGCGCCGGGGCGCCGGTCTCTTCGCGCCGGACCGTATGCAGTATTTCGCCGAAGGCGCGATGTCTGACCTTGAGGGCGCGGATCTGATGCTGGTGGCGGGCACGAGCCTGCCGGCCGCCTTCTTTGCCTATCCAGGCAAGCCCAGCCTGCTGGTGCCGGAGGGCTGCGAGACGATGGATCTTGGCGGGGCCGACACGGACAGTGCGAAGACGCTGCTGGCGCTGGCCGACGCGATGGGGGCCAGCGACATTGCCGACCCGATGCCGCTGCGCAAGCCGGATGCGCCGACAGGTGAGCTGAATGCGGCTGCGGTTGGCGCGAGCGTCGCGCGTCATATGCCGGAGAATGCGATTGTCTCCGATGACGGCGTTTCGAACTCGCTGCCCGTCTTCCTGTCGACCATGACGGCTGAGCCGCATGACTGGATGATGCTGACAGGCGGGGCCATTGGGCAGGGCCTGCCGCTGGCGCTTGGCGCGGCGGTGGCTGCGCCGGACCGCAAGGTGATCGCGCTGACGGGCGATGGCGCAGGTATGTATACCAATCAGGCGCTGTGGAGCATGGTGCGCGAAGGCGCCGATGTGACGACCATCGTTTTCGTCAACCACACCTACCGCATCCTGAATATCGAGCTGCACCGCACCGGCGCGGGCAATCCCGGCCCGACGGCGAAGGATATGCTGGCCATCGGGGAGCCGGATATCGACTGGGTGAGCCTCGCTGAATCCATGGGGGTTGAAGCGACAGCCGTCACCACAGCCGAGGATTTCGACAAGGCGTTCGAAGAAGCGATGAGTTCGGCCGGGCCACGCCTGATCGCGGCGATTGTGCCGGGCTGACAAGGGACGGACGTGGCCAAAATCGTCATTCTCAACGGGACCAGTAGTTCAGGAAAGACGTCTCTGGCGCGCGCGATCCAGCGCCTCGCAACAGGTCCGGTGCTGCGTGTCAGCATGGACGATTTCCTTGAGATGATGCCGCCGCGCTTTGCCAATGACGACGAAGCGTTCAGTTTTCGTCCGGTGGCAGAGGTCGACCCTGTGGAAGTGGAGATCGGGACGGGACCCTACGGTGTAGCGCTCATGCGAGGGATGCGGACCGCCATTGCGGCGCTTGCCGATCAGGGCCTCGACCTTGTGGTGGACGACGTCATGCTCGGGGCTGGCGATCAGGATCATTATCGCGAGGTCCTGGCCTCTCACACCCTCACCTTCGTCGCCGTTCACTGTGCAATCGAGACGGCAGAGCAGCGCGAGCGTGAGAGGGGCGACCGCGATATCGGTATGGCCCGCTGGCAGTATTCGCGCGTCCATACGGGGCGGGATTATGATCTTGAAGTCTGGACGGACAAGGTGACGCCGGATGACGGCGCGCGCAATATCATCCGGTTTGCTGACCTTTAGGCCATCAGAATTCGCGCCCGACGAAGAGCTTGGCCATGGCGTCATCCGCGCCTCGGGTGACGCCAAACCTTACAGCGGACTGGATGAAGTATCCGCCTTGCCAGCCGAGCTTCACGACAGGCCCGATCTGATGGGCCTGTCCGGACAGGCCGGGGATGTCCCGGCTGTTTCCGAACTCGGCGAAGTATTCGACGCCCAGACGCCAGTCATCTGTGCCAAGCGCTGAGATGTTGAGGGCGCGGGAAATCTGTGCGCGGCCTTCCAGCTCAACGCCGCCCTCGCTGCCGTTGCCGGTTTCCATTTCGGCGATCAGGTTTGCTCGCCACTCCCAGTCATCTGCGAACTTGTCGGTTACCGTCAGGCGGACTTCCGCCTCATCCGGGCCGCCATTCTGGTCGAACCCATAGGCGAACCTGACGCCGCCATTGAAGCCCGAATTATCCGATGCTTCCTCGCTCCACTGAAACCAGTTCTCGACCGTCAGGCTGGACACGTCCCAATCACCGTCGTCGGGCTGGCTGAAGGCGCCGATCAGCCGAAGCTGATACCAGTCCGTGAACGCGTTATCATAGTGGATCCGGCTGCCGGCATTGCCGTCCTCATCGGCGCCGAACCGCGCCTCCACGGACTGTTCGCCTTTCGACACGCCGGCCGAGCCGACATTTCCTGTAAGCGACTGGGCATGGGCCGGAAGCAGGATCGCCGGCAGCAAGACAAGAAGGCTCGCACTGGCGGCAGAATGATGACGTCTCATCGGGGGCTCTCCATATCCGCGGCAATGCGCAGAATGCGCCGTGGCCGTCCGGTATCAGATAAAAAAAGAGGCGGGGGAAGCCGGATGTGGCTGCCCCCGCCATGGGAGGTAAGGGGTAACTTATTCCATCGGCGAAAGCAGTTCCGGCGCAGTGACAAGCTGGCGGACGGCATGCGAGGCGGTCTCGTTGAAGACGTTGCCCTCTGCCGCCCAGGCATGGAGGGAATTGATGTCGAGCTTTGTGCATTGCGGGCGCACGCTCCATGTCACCTGAGCGGGTGAACACTGCGCCTGCGTGTAGGATGGGCCCGTGGTCGAGCCGATGAAGGTCACCGGGTCGCCCGTATCGGACGGGATATTGCCCGTCTGCCACATGCCGCCGGACTGGCGCACGGCGGCCAGCTCTGTGAAATCGGCGGCCGCGCTGTCATTGACCACAAGAAAGACCTGAGCTTCCACGCGCAGCAGGGGGTCGGTGCAGGTTTCGGGTACGCAGGCGCCGAGGCCTTCACCCGGCGCGGCAGTCTCGCAGCTGGTGTGGACCCAATGCACCTCAATCGTGTCGCCGGGTTTCACATTGCCATAGGCTCCGTCCACCGGTGTCAGCTCCGCCTCGGTGAGGTCTTCGGTGGCGTTGCAGGCAAAGCCGCCAAAGTCGCTATCGTTCACAAAGACACTGAAGCCAGGGCCCTTGTGTTCGGCATTGGTGTGCGAGTGGATATTGCAGAGGTTCATCTGCTCTGCTGGCGGGGCGAGCGGGAAGCTTACCGGATTAAGGCCAATGGTGCTGGCGATGTCGCGAGGCGTCTGTGGGCCTGCATCAAGACAGAGGCCGGCGGCTTCAACCGTCTCGGCTTCCGGCGTGTCCGTTTGTGCCATGGTGACAGGCGGTTCGGCCTCATCGGCGGCGTTTGCGCAGGCGGCCAGTGAGAGGGCCGCAACAGCTGTAAATGTTGTCAAGAATAGAGTCTTTTGTTTCATGTCTCCCTCCAGAATCGGGCAAGACAAGATGCCCGTCCGGGGAGTTAATTGGAGGCGGGTCGAGACTCCATCAAATCGTATTTTCGGAATACTTGCATAGGATAATCCTATGCTTCGGTCGGGGAAGCGTTGCGCGTCGGCTCGGCTTTACCCTTTATAGGGTGTACGCCCTTTAGAGGGACAGGCCAGGTCGAATACACTGGCCTGTCTGCTCTGCCAAAGGCTGGGTCTATCGAAGACCTAGTCGACATATTCCCAGCGGTCGCCGCCGACATTGCAGGCGGTGCGCTCCACATTGCCCTGATAGACAGTGCGGCATTCGCCGCTGTCATAGCCGCTGGTCACGCCGGCATTATAGCCGGTGGTCGTGCCGTTATAGGTGGCGCCGCCATAAGTCGTACCGGTCTGATAGGTGCGCTGGCCGCCATAGAGGTCGTCCTGCTCATAGGTCCGGGTGTAGGTTCCGTTATGGTACCCGCCCTGATCATAGCTGCCGCGATTATAGGCGTTGGGGGCATAGCTATTGTTATAGGTCACGCGGGACGGCGGCGTGTGCTGGTTGCCATAATAGGTATTCGGCTGGTTCTGGACGCGGCGGGCGCAGTCGTCGCCTCCGCTGCCACCGATCGCCGTGCCTGCGAGGCCGCCCACGACGGCGCCAACAAGGGCGCCGGCAATCTGGTCACCATTGTCATTGTCGCGGTGGCGATAGCGGTCATAACGGTTGTAGCGGTCATAGCGCCCATACCGGTCGTAGCGGTTATAGCGATCATACCGGTCATAGCCGTGGCGGCGGTGGCGGTAACGATCGTCATCATCGTCATTGTCGGCGATGGTGGCCCCGAGCAGGCCGCCTGCAATGGCGCCGACAACGCCGGCAGTCTGCTGGCGTGAGCGGCGCTGGCGCTCACAGTTTATGTAAGCGGGGTTCCCGGCGGTCTGGTTGTAGCCGTAATTATTGTAATCTGAATATCCATAGCCTTGCGAGTCATAGCCCTGGGCGCCAGCCGGCAGCGCGATTGCGAGCGCTGCGGCGCTGCCCAGGATTGCTGTGCGCGTCTTGAACATGTCTGTCTCCTTTACCGGGACGGATATGGCCCCGCTTTTCTACACTTACGACTATAACATGCCCGCCTGAACGCAGGCTGAAGGGTAAATAACAATTAACTCAAGGCCTTAAGATGGATGCTGGACGAATGCCGGTGACTGTCCCATCTTTTAGTTCATGGCGATCATGCAGGAAACGGGAAAGACGCTTTCGCGCGCGCGTTACGGCGCAGCGCAGGCGGTTCGCGCGGCCTGGTATGGGGCGCAATACAGGATAGCAAAGCGGCGCTCTGCCGGGTTCAACCGGCCGGGTGAGCCGGTGTTCAAGCCAGTCAATCCGGTCGATACAAAAGAGCTGCGCCGGGCCTATCTGGGGCTGTTTGCCCGTGACCGCGCCAATATAGAGGCAGGGCTTTATCCCAAACCCGAAGATGTGCGCCTTGCCGACCTGCCCGCGGCGGTGAGCCGGGCGCGTGACTTCATGCGCGATGTCGCCGAGGTCGACCGGCGCCGGGTGGCCCGCGAAGGCGATGAGGTACGCGAGCGGCTTGAGGGCTCCAATCGTTATCCGGATTATTACCAGCAGAACTTTCACTATCAGACCGATGGCTGGCTGTCGGACGAGAGCGCGCGTCTCTATGACCATCAGGTCGAGGCGCTGTTCACCGGCGCGGCGGACGCCATGCGCCGTGCGGCGCTGGCAGAGATCGCGCGCGAGATGAAGGGCCGGGACCAGAGAGAGGTCAGGCTGCTGGATCTTGCCTGCGGAACGGGCCGGTTCCTGCGCGAGACGATGCGCGCTTTTCCGCGGCTGCAGGCGATGGGGCTGGACCTCTCGCCGAACTATGCAGAGCGGGCGCGGGCGATGGTCGCGCCATGGCCGCATGTGGACGTGATTGAAGGGCAGGCCGAGGTCTTGCCGCTGGAGGATGAAAGCCTCGACATGATCGTGTCGATCTATCTCTTCCATGAGCTGCCGGAAAAAATACGCGGTAAGGTCATCGACGAGGCGGCCCGAGTCCTCAAACCGGGCGGGGCGTTCATCGTGGCCGACAGCCTTCAGTTCGGTGACAATGAAGGGCTGGACGGCATCCTTGAATATTTCCCCGAAGGCTTCCACGAGCCCTATTACAAGGCCTATCTCGGCTGGGATTTCGCCCCGTCAATGGAGGCTGCGGGTTTCAAAAAGGAACGCACACAGCTTGCCTTCCTCACCAAGGTGAATGTCTGGCGCAAGTCAGCCTGAGCCGCTTTAAGCGGTACCATGAAAAATGCCGCCCCTTTCGGAGCGGCATTTCCCGGTTTCAGTGTCGTTCCGGTCCTACCAGCGATAGCTGACGGTGCCGTACAGGAAGCGGCCGGAGAAGCCGAACGGGCTGCGGCTTGAATAGGGGAAGATCCCATTGAAGCTCAGATTGTCCGGAGTCTGGGTCGGGTATTCGTCGAGGATGTTGTCCGCGCCGACACCGACCGAGATGCGCTCGGTCAGATCGACATTGACCGACGCATCCAGGATCCAAGCCGAATCCAGCGTGAAGTCATTGTCCGGATTGGAGGAGGGCACGAGCACCTCACCAAAACGGGTCGCCCTCACGTTCAGCTTGGCGATCTGATAGGAATAGTCGCCAGACAGGATCAGCTTGGTTTCCGGGGCGCTTTCCTCAAGCGTGAGGGAGCGGTCGCGGCCAAACAGGACGAGGCTCGGAATGACCGTGTTTTCGGGCACTTCCGTCACTTCGGTCTTGGAGTAGTTGAAGGCTGCCGAGACGTCGAACGCGCCGCGATTGCCGAAATCGAAGCCATATTTGGTGACGATATCGACACCCGTGGTTTCGGTCTCGATGCCATTTTGGAAGAAGCGGACGAGCTGTGCGTTGACGCCTGCATCGTCCAGCACTTCCTGCACTTCAGGCCCACCGAGGTTTTCCGTCAGGAAGATCTGGTCGTCGATGTCGATGCGATAGGCGTCGATGGTGACGAACCAGTCCGGGGTCGGCGTGATGACCGTACCGAGCGAGTAGCTGATCGATTCCTCGGCCTCGAGCTGGCCGCCGCCAAGGGCGATGGCCGCAGGAGAGGTCGCCGGGAAGGTGCCAACCTCGAACGGCACGCCGTCGATGAAGTTGGTCGAGATCGCCGTGAAGTATTGCTGCTGCAGGCTCGGTGCGCGGAAGCCGGTCGAGATGGCGCCGCGAATGGCGACCTGGTCGGTAAAGTCGTACCGGCCAGCGACCTTGCCGGTCACCGTGTCGCCGAAGTCCGAATAGTCCTCATAGCGAAGGGCCGCCGACAGCAGGGTGCGGTCATTCGGCTCCCATTCGATCTCGCCATAGACGCTGGTCGCGTCGCGGCCTTCATCGACTTCCGATTCCGGGGTGAAGCCGGGGAAGACCTGGCTGCCGGCCGCTGCGGTCGGGGAGACCGGATTGCCGAAATAGTCGGTCGCCGGGAAAGGCCCCTGGATGTAGGAATTCGGCTCGCCGGCTTCGATCTCGAAATTCTCGTCGCGATATTCGGCGCCGAAGGCGAGCGTTGTGGTCCCCGGCAGCATGTTGTCGAAGGTGCGCACGATGTCTGCGTTGACGGTGACCTGGTCGAATTTCAGGCTACCGGCATCGAAACTGGTCTGGCTCGTTGGGCCCAGCGAGGCGTTGAGCGAGTTCTCGACCGAATATTCAAGTTCGTTCGAGCCGCGCACGACGCTGAGATCATAGTCCCAAAGATTGGCTGTGCCGCGAATACCGCCGCCAAGGCTGTAGTCAAACACATCGCCGCCGATGACCGGCAGATAGCCGCCCGGATAGATCGAGGAGATGTTGCGGGTGTCGATGGCCCGGCGATAGAAGCCCGGGCTTTCGCCTTCACGGTCCTGAAGGCCGCCAAACGCATAAAGCTCTGCGCCATTGTCCAGCGTGTAGCCGCTATTGAAGAACAGGTTGACGTTCTCCGCGCGGCCATTGCCGTAATTGTGGTTCAGGCGGTCAAAGGTGCGCTCGAACTCTGCAAATTCCGGCGTGTCCGGGAATTGCTGGCGCGGGTCGAGACCGGCGCGGTTGGTGCGCTGGCGCAGGGAGTATTCGGCCGAGACGGTCAGGAAGCCGCTGTCGCCGAGGCCGAAGCCCGACCAGCCGCCAATCGTGGTCGTCTGACCATCGGTCTCGCTGCGGTCCAGGCCCTCAGGATCCGTCACATGGGCACCGTAGCGCACATTGAGACCGCCGCCGGAGCTTTCCTCACGCAGGAGGACGTTGATCACGCCGGCAATGGCGTCCGAACCATACTGGGCGGAGGCACCGTCACGCAGGACCTGCACGCTGCCAATCGCGGTGGTCGGGATGGCGTTGAGGTCGACAGCTGCCGAACCGCGGCCAACCGAGCCGTTGATGTTGACCAGAGCCGAGGTGTGGCGGCGCTTGCTGTTGACCAGAACGAGCGTCTGGTCCGGCGCGAGGCCGCGCAGTGTGGCCGGGCGGACAATGTCGGTGCCGTCATTGATGGCCGTCTGGTTGAAGTTGAAGCTCGGAACGGTCGTCGTCAGAATCTGGTTCAGTTCGACGCGGCCCGTATCGGTCAGTTCCTCGACCGGGAAGACGTCGACCGGGACGGCTGTTTCGAGCGCGGTCCGGTCAGCGCTGCGCGTGCCGGTCACGACGATCTGGCCCTGACGAAGCTCTTCGGACTGGGCGTTCGCTTGTGCGGCGTCCTGCGCCAGCGCGGGTTGCGCGCAAAGAATGATGAGTGGTGCTGCTGAACAAAGCAGGCGGAGTTTCTGTTTCATAATTTTCCCCTCTACAGGCACAGATCGCTTCCCTGCGTCTGTGTGCCTCGCATTTGCCACACGTGAAGTCGTAAACAAGACGGGGTAAATAAATGAAATCTGAGTGTGTCGTTTATGTTACAAAAACAGGACGACACTCGCAAAATTTGATCGGAGCACACGTGAAAAAACGAAATCTTTCTCTGATTACCGGCGCCTCAGCCGGTCTTGGGGCAGAATTTGCCCGTCAGTACGCTGCCAAGGGGTGGGACGTGGCCCTGACTGCGCGCCGTCTGGACCGGCTGGATGCGCTCGCGCGAGAGCTTGAGGACAAATATGGCGTCGCGGCCTTCACCATCGCTCAGGACCTCTCGAAAGAGGGGGCGGCCGATGCCATCATTCATGAGCTGAAAGAGGCCGGGCGCCATGTCGATGCGCTGGTGAACAATGCCGGCTATGGCCTGCCGGGCACCTTCTTCAATACAAGCTGGGAAGAGCAGGCGGCCTTTATCCAGGTCCTCTATACCGCGCCGATCGAGCTCGTTCACAAGCTGCTGCCGGGCATGGCGGAGCGCAATTTCGGGCGGATCATCAATGTCGCGTCGCTGGCCGGATATACGCCGGGCTCAAGTGGTCACACACTCTATGCCAGTGTGAAGGCGGGCCTGATCAAATTCTCCGAAAGCATCCATGCCGAGGCCGAAGCGGCAGGACACGACATTCACTGCACCGCGCTTTGCCCCGGTTTCACGTGGACCGAATTCCACGATGTGAACGGCACGCGCGAGATGACCAATGAGTGGCCGGACTGGATGTGGATGGAGGCAGGCCCTGTGGTGAAGGCCGGACTGGATGGGGTGAGCCGGGGTGCGCCTGTGGTGGTGCCCGGTGCGGTCAATAAGGGCCTCGCCACACTGACGCGTATCCTGCCCGAGCCGCTTGGCCGCGCGGTGATGAAACAGCAGGGCAAACGGTTCCGCAAGACCGACTAGGGCGGATCAGGGCGCGAGTTCGGCCGTAATACGGTCGGCGAGGAGACGGCCCTCACGCGTGAGCGAGACCACCTGTCCCGAGCGGTGAAGGAGACCTGCCTCCGCAAGCATGTCGAGGCTCGCGGCGTCTGCCGGCATGCCTGAAACGGCGGTCATGCGGTCCAGATCGAAACCCTCGTCCGGGCGAAGGCCGAGGGCGAGCAGTTCGCGGGCCGTGTCGAGCGATGTGAGGGGCTCGCCCGGCTCGGAGGGGAGGGGGGCTTTGACCGCCGCCTCATAATCGCCGGGCCTTGCCGGAGCATGTGTCGCGAAACGCCGGCCATCCAGGCTGAGCCGGCCATGCGCGCCGGGGCCGATGCCGATCCAGTCGCCGCCGCGCCAATAGGTAAGGTTGTGCCGGGATTTGTATGCCTCGCCGGCGGCGTGGTTGGAAATCTCATAGGCGGGCAGGCCGCGCGCCTCGCAGATCTGCTGGGTCAGCTCATAGAGGTCAGCCTGGTCGTCATCTGGCATCGGGACAAGTTCGCCGCGTTCGGCGCGTTTGCCGAAGGCGGTGCGCTCTGCAATGGTCAGTTCATAGAGGGAAAGATGCGGCGCGCCGAGCGATAGCGCATCGCTCAGTTCCGTTTTCCAACTCTCTGTCGGCTGGCCAGGCCGGGCATAGATGAGGTCGATTGAAGTATTGTCGAAAATAGCGAGCGTGTCTTCTGCGGCGCGCCGGGCCATGGCGCTGTCATGGTCGCGGCCCAGAAAGGAAAGCGCCTGATCATCAAGGGACTGGATGCCCAGCGAGACGCGGGTGATGCCGGCCGCTTTCCACGCCTGCAGCGCCCCGCGTGAGATATCGGCCGGATTAGCCTCCAGGGTGATTTCGGCGCCTGATTCAATCCCGAATGCCTCATCGGCCCGTTCGATCAGGGATGCGATGTCGCCAGCCGCCATCAGTGAGGGGGTGCCCCCGCCAAAATAGACCGAGCCCAGCGGCGGATGATCCGCCAGCAAGGCCCTGTGGCGCGCGACATCGCTCAGAAGGGCGGCGTTCAGCCCGGCATTGTCCCTGTCCTTGGCCGCATAGACGTTGAAGTCGCAATAGGGGCAGATGCGCGTGCAATAGGGCCAGTGGATATAGAGCCCGAACCCATGGGCCGGGCCGAAAGGGGGCGTCGCTGCCTTCAAAGCAGGGCCGCTTTCAGTTTCGCGAACGCGTCGGCGCGGTGGCTCATGGCGTGCTTCTTTGCCGGGTCCATCTCGCCAAAGGTTTCGGTCTCGCCCTTTGCGACGAAGACCGGGTCAAAGCCGAAGCCCTGTTCGCCGCGCGGCGGCCAGACAAGCTCGCCCTCGACCGTGCCCTCGAAGACTTCCTCATGACCGTCCGGCCAGACGATGGCGAGGGTCGAGACGAAGCGGGCGCTGCGGTCGGTGGCCTCAATCTCTTTCAGCAGGGTCTCAACCTTCTCCATGGCGACATAGAAATCGCGCGGCTCGCCCGCCCAGATGGCTGTATGAACACCCGGCATGCCGCCAAGCGCCGTCACCTCAAGACCGCTATCGTCGGAAAGCGCCGGGGCGCCGGTCGCCTCGCATGCGGCGCGTGCCTTGATGAGGGCATTGCCGGAAAAGGTCTGTTCGGTCTCTTCCGGCTCCGGCAGGTCCAGATCGATGGCGGAGACGACTTCCATGCCGACCGGTTCGAAAAGATCCTTCAGTTCGCGGACTTTCCCCTTGTTATGTGTTGCCGCGACGAGCCGGCCTTTCTCAAGTTTGCGAGTCATGACTGGATGTGGCTCCGATCTTGCTTTCTGTGTGAACGCTATTATCGTTAAACGGTAAATTTGTGCCGGACTGGTATGTGAGACCCGGTTCTGCGGTATCTGAGGATTTCGAAGAGATATGACAATCCGCCAGCATAACTCCATGGCTGCTTTCCTGTCAGGCCTCATGCAGGTGGTGATCTGGGTGGCCATCGTCTGCGGGATCATCGCCTTCCTGCTGATTAGCGTCGGCCTGATCGGAAGCCTGAATGGCGGCGTCATGCGCGTGCCCGGCATGGAGGCCTATGTGGAGGGTGTCGCGCCGGGCCAGTTCATTGCAGGACTCGCGGGACTGGTCGTGTTCGCTCCGGGCATCATCTATGTCTGTATGCAACTGCGCCGTATCCTCTCGACCCTCGCCGATGGCGACCCCTTCGTGCCGGAGAACGGGCCGCGCCTCAGCAAGATTGCAATCGCCATCGGGGCCATTGAAGTGGCGCGATATCTCACCGTGATCCTGCTCAACGTCTTTGTCGATCTTGGCAGCGAACAGCCGCTGCGTCTCAGTATCAACCTTGCCGCCTGGGCGGCAGTCATAGCGCTTCTCGTCCTTGCGCAGGTCTTCCGGGAAGGAAGCCGCCTGCGCGAGGAAGAGAAGATGACGATCTAGGAGGGCCTGACCCTATATGGCCATTCGTGTAACCCTCGACCGCGTCCTTCTCGAACGCCGCATGTCGCTGACAGAACTGTCAGACCGTGTGGGCGTCACGCTCGCCAACCTCTCCATCCTCAAGACGGGGAAGGCGAAGGCGGTCCGTTTTTCCACGCTCGAAGCGCTGTGCCGGGAGCTGGGCTGCCAGCCGGGCGACATCCTGATCTTTGACGGTGAGGAAGATGGCGCGGCCGCTGAGGATGAGGAAGCGGCTTAGGGGCTGGCGCAGGTCAGCCGGTGAAGGCGCGCAACTTCCGGGACGGTGATCCATTCTATCTGCAAGCCGCGCCAAATGAAGGACTCATCGAATGCCATCGCCCAAGGCCGCCCTCGCACTGCTTGTCCTTCTTCTGCCCCTTACCGCATGTGGCAATGGCGATCGCGAAGTCGGCGAGTTCAAGAATGACTGGCTGGGCAATGAGATCAAGATCGACCGGCTGAAGGACCCCAAGGTGCAGGGCATTACCTGCCATGTCACCTATTTCGACCGCGGCGTCTGGGACAGGATTGGCAAGGGCAACTGGTTTGAGGACCCGTCGAACTCCTCCATTTCCTGCCTTAAGACCGGCCCTGTTGTTATTGGCAGGATCGACCTCGACCGCTCCGGTGAGGAAGTCTGGGACCGGGGCCGTTCGCTGGTCTTCAAGCAGCTTGCCGTGCGCCGTATCTATGACGCCGAAAGCGATGCGATGATGTATGTCTCCTTCTCGCGCAAGCCGGTCGACGGCTCGGCCAAGATGAGCCTGTCGACCGTGCCGCTCTGGGACGCAGACGTTACCTGGGAAGGGCGCGACAAGCCGGAGGTGGAGTAGGCGCCCGCCGCGCATCCTATAAGGGCGTCTGCGTATGGACGCCGCTTGCGCAGCACCGATAGACAGGCGTCATGACCTACCAGATCCGCTCGGCCGAAGAGCGCCGCCGCGATATACAGGACAATGCCGCCCGCCTCGGCATCGATGATGATTTCATCTCGATGCTGGTCGAGACCTTCTACGCCCGTGTGCGCGCCCACCCCCGCCTGGGCCCGATCTTCAATGGCGAGATAAATGACTGGCCAGACCACCTCGCTAAGCTGAAGGATTTCTGGGCCTCGGTCGCCATGAATGCGGGGCGCTATTCCGGCAAGCCGGTGCCGGCCCATATGAAGCTGGAGGGCATCCGGCGAGAGGATTTCGCTCTCTGGCTGGGCCTCTTTCAGCAGACGCTGGAAGAGATCTCACCGGGCCCCGAAACGGTTGAGTTTTTCATGCAGCGCGCAGCCCGTATCGCGCAGAGCCTGCAGCTCGCCATGTCCGGGCTGGAGAGCCTGGGGCGCAGAGCGTAGGCGGCGGCCTATGCCGCAATTGATTTTTTGCCTTCTGGCGTTTACGCGTCAATTCATGCGCAGCATGGCTTCATATCTGAACCAGCAACAGACCTTCCGGACACCGGCGGGCTGTTGTTTTGCGCTTACCGGCTGGTCCTGATTTTCGGTCAGACGATCAGGGACAGCCTGCATTCCACACAACCTCGCCACCATGCGGCGGGGTTTTCCATTTCGGGCCCCGCCCAGCCTGAAAGGACATCCAATGTCACTCTCAACAGATGCCGCGATCCGGCGCATTACAGACGGCCTGATCGCCAGAAGTCTGCCCAAGGCGGAGTGGACGCATGAAGCGCATTTTGGCGCGGCGCTCGACTTGCTTTCGCGGCCGGACATCGACGCCTTCGCAGAGATGCCGGCCATGATCCGCGCTTATAACGCCGCAGTCGGAACGCCCAACAGCGACACCGAAGGCTATCACGAGACGATCACCTTCGCTTCACTGCGGGCCGCTCGCGCTCACCTCAAAACCTGCGCGGGGGCGCCCCTGCCGGAAGTGCTCGCCCTCCTCATGGCGTCAGAGTGTGGGCGCAACGCCTGGCTAACAACCTATTGGTCGCGCGAGCGCCTCTTCTCGCCGGAGGCACGAAAGGGCTGGGTCGAGCCGGACCTCAAGCCCTTGCCCTATCCGTGAGTGGCAGCCGGAACGCCTACCCGATGGCCTTCATCTGGTGCTCGAACAGTTCCGTGCAGCCTTTTTCGGCCAGACGCATCATCTCCTCGACTTCGGGGCGGGTCATCGGGCGTTCCTCGCCGGTGCCCTGGATTTCGATGAAGCCGCCATCTGAACTCATGACGACATTCATGTCGCCTTCGCCGCCGGAATCTTCCGGGTAGTCGAGGTCGAGGACGGGGTGGTCCTTGTAGAGGCCGACAGAAATGGCAGCGGCCTGTTTCTGGATCGGGTCCTTATCGATCACGCCTTCCTCGCGCAGATATTTGAGCGCAAGCGCCATGGCGACGAAGCCGCCCGTGATCGAGGCGGTGCGGGTGCCGCCATCGGCCTGGATGACGTCGCAGTCGATGGTGAGCTGGTTTTCGCCGAGGGCGGTGAGGTCCACCACCGAGCGCAGGGAACGGCCGATGAGGCGCTGGATTTCCTGCGTGCGGCCGGACTGCTTGCCGCGCGCCGCTTCACGGCTGCCGCGGGTGTGCGTGGCGCGCGGCAGCATGCCATATTCGCCGGTGACCCAGCCCTTGCCCTGACCGCGCAGCCATGGCGGCACGCTGTCGGACCAGGACGCGGTGCAAAGGACATGGGTGTGGCCGAACTTCGCCATGCACGAGCCTTCTGCATAGCGGGTCACATTGGTTTCAAGCACGATATCGCGCAGCTGGTCAGCGGCGCGGCCGGACGGGCGCACAAGGTCGGTCATCTATAAATCTCCATCTTTCACCGGGGGGTGAAGCGATTCCAGATTGGCTTGTCCACCCCTGTTGATGGCTTCAGCAGTTTCCTGCTGCGAGGCACGGGTGATGGGATAGCGCCAGATGAGAAACGCGGCGAGGAGGTAGGAGACGACCGGGACGGAGACGAAGACGACCATGAGGCCGGTCACCGTGCCGGATGAATTGGCGCCCGACGGATTGAAGCCGACAAGGACGCCGAGCAGGATATAGGGGATGCCAATGGCAAAGCTCGCGCCTGTCTTGTAGGCGCCGGACATCAGCGAATAGAAAAGCCCCGACCGGTTGGCACCGCCGCGCACCTCTTCGGCCTCCACAAGGTCGGCCATCATCGAGCGCACGAGGATAAAAGGCGTGCCATAGCCCAGACCGGAGATGATCGTGGCGATGAACAGCAGCAGCGCCCCGCCGCCGAACATCGCAAGCGGGAAGTAAGCGATATAGGTCAGCGCCGACCAGAGGCAGACATAGCGCATCGCGATATACTTCTCGGTGCGCTTGGAGAGCCAGACCCAGACCGGCATGGCGACAAAGCCTGCGATGAAGTGCGCCATCAGGATAAGCGGGGCGAGATTGATCACGCCGAAGCCCCACTGGGCGGCAAAGAGGAATGTCCCGGCGGTGCCCGCAATGGCAATCCCGATGAAGATTTCAGTGGCCAGAAGCCGCCAGAGGGTCTGCTGGCGCAAGGCCTCCAGTATGGCGCTGGGTGCAAAGCTCGCCTTTGGCTGGGCGGGGTCGGGCTGTGGGTCGGGGACCAGCCAGCAGGCCGCGCCAACCGTCAGCGGCAGGGCGAGGATAAGGATCCACCCCATGATGGATATCTGGTGGCTGCGGTCCACATCGCCGGTCTGCGCCAGCAGGGTCGGCAGGCCGAGCATGATCAGCATGGTCGAGATGGTGAACAGTTCCCGCCACATGAAGAGGCGCGAGCGCTCATCATAGGTCCGCGCGATGGACGGCGCCCAGGCCTGGTGGGGCGTGGTGATCATCGTCGTGCCGATATAGAAGATGAAGAGGATGATGCCGAGGAAGAGCGGCGAGACCGGCGGGCCGATCGGGTTGTAGAGCAGGTAGACCGCAGGCAGCAGGATGGGCACGGCCATGATTAGCCAGTGCCGGATCTTGCCGAACCGTGAGGGCCGCGTATCGACCAGCCAGCCCATGACAGGGTCGGAGAAAAGATCCCAGAAACGCAGGATCATGAAAACCACGCCGACAAGGGCGGTTCCGAGCCCCATCTGCTCTGCATAGAAAGGCGCGATGAAGACGGCCATGGGCAGGCCGACCGCGCCGAACGGGATGCCGACCGAGCCGTAAGCAATCACTTGTGGGGTCGACAGTTTCGCTGGCACACTAGACATATGCGTGACACAAACCCATTTGCGCGCCGTGTCCAAGGGAAAAACGACGGATTAAACTCGCGATTGTAAACGCTGGAAACTCGCGCCCATGACGGAGACATTCAAACCTGCCGGTCTGCTGCAGAGCCTCGACGAGCGCTCCCGCTCCATCTTCCGGGAAGTGGTGGAAACCTATCTCCAGACCGGTGAGCCTGTGGGCTCGCGCACCCTGTCAAAGAGCGGGATCGGCCTGTCGCCGGCGTCCATCCGGAATGTCATGTCAGACCTCACAGAGCTTGGCCTGCTGGACAGTCCCCATATCTCTGCCGGGCGTATGCCGACCCATGTCGGGCTTCGCCTGTTCGTCGATGGTTTCCTTGAAATTGGTGAACCGATTGAGGGCGATCGCGGCGCGATTGAAGAACGCCTGCGCGCCAGCGGCCGGGACTTGCAGGGCGTCCTGAAGGAAGCCTCCTCGCTCCTTTCCGGTCTTGCGGGCGGGGCAGGGCTTGTCTCCTCGCCCACAAGAGAGCGGCCGGTCCGTCATGTCGAATTCGTCCCGCTGGCGACGGGAGAGGCGCTCTGCATCCTGGTCGATGAGCTGGGCGAGGTCGAAAACCGCCTCGTCCCCATCCCGAAGGGCCTGCCGGTCACAACACTGATCGAGGCGGGCAACTATCTCGCCGCGCGCCTGAAGGGGCGGACCCTGCGCGAGGCGTCCGCCGCCATCCGCGAGGAGATCAAGGAGCGGCGCGCCGAGCTCGATACGGCCGCGACGTCCCTCGTTGAGAAAGGGCTGGCCGAATGGGCGGGTGAGGTACCCGGCGAGGAGCGCGCGCTGATCGTGCATGGGCGCGCCAACCTCCTCTCCGACTCGCGTGCGGCTGAGGATATGGAGCAGGTGCGCCAGCTCTTCGATATTCTGGACCGCCAGCAGGGCCTTCTGGATGTGCTGGATTCCACGCGGGAGGCGGAGGGCGTGCGCCTTTTCATCGGGGCTGAAAACAGGCTTTTTCCGTTATCGGGTTCAAGCCTGATTGTGGCCCCCTATATGAACGCCTCAAGACAGGTTATTGGCGCCCTCGGCGTGATCGGGCCAACACGGCTGAATTATGCGCGTGTTATCCCCATGGTCGACTATACAGCCCGTATGGTCAGCCAGATCCTCGGCGAGCGCCAGAAGTGAAGAGCAAACGGAAGCGAATATGAGCGAAGATCAGAAGCGTCCCCCAGAAGCGGTCGATACGGAACATCTCGATGCCGGCTCTGCAGAGTCCGAAGCGCTGGAAGAAGCCGCAGTCGCCGAGAATAACGAGCCGGATGAGGCAACGCGTATTGCGGAGCTGGAAGGCGAGGTCAAAGCGCTGAAGGATCAGGTCCTGCGCGCCCATGCCGAGATGGAAAACGTCCGCAAACGCTCCCAGAAGGAAATCGCTGATGCGCGTACCTATGCGGTGGAGAAGTTCGCAGGCGACCTTCTCAGCGTCTCGGACAATCTCGCCCGCGCGCTGGCGGCGCTGCCCGATGAAGAGCGCGAAATCCTGACCGAGGCAGGCCAGAACCTGCTGGGCGGGATCGAGATGACGCAGAAGGAGCTGCACGCCAAGCTCGCCAAGCATGGCGTCACCGCCATCGATGCAGAGCCGGGCGCTGCCTTTGACCCGAACAAGCATGAAGCGGTCAGCCAGATCCCGTCAGACCACCCCTCCGGCACCATCGCCCAGACCTTCCAGTCCGGCTGGAAGATCGGCGAGCGCACCCTGCGCGCAGCCATGGTGGCGGTGAGCGCGGGTCAGGCAAACTAGGCTCTAGTCGTCGGAGGCACCAGCGTTAGCGGGCCCGATCTGCCAGGCCTTCACAGTGCCGGGCAGCGGGTTCAGCGTCACCACCGTGTCGCCAAACACATGAATACCCGCCTGCAGGATGCCGTTCTCTTCGGTATCCAGCAGGGTTTCGTGTGTGCCGTCCCCGGAAATCGCGACAATCCGGCCCGGCGCGGCGGTGGCGAGATAGCCTGCCTCTAGCGGCGCGACAGCGTTTACGCCGGTCAGTCCGCTCATCGTTTCGCTCACCCTTTTGGCCTCATCTACCCGGTAGACAGAGCCCGATGCCCCGGCGGGGACGAGCAGGCCATCCTGATCGGCGAGAAGCGACCGCGCGCCTGTGAGCCGTTCGTCCTGCACCCATTCAGCCACATCGGCGCCCGCGATCTGGTAGAGCGTGCCGTCGCTGCCATCCACGGCATAGAGGCTCGCATTCAGCGCTGTGATGTCGCTCAGCCGGTCGGCACCCGGGACCGCGATGGAGCGCATAAGGATGCCATTATCCGGGTCGACCATGTGGATCGTATCGCCATCGGCGACATAGATAACGCCTCTGTCGAGGACCATGCCGCCCGGCGCGGTCATGCCGACAGCGAACCGTTCGGACAGCATTTCTCCGCCCGCCGACACTTTCGATATCCAGCCATCGGCATCGATCTCGTCGCGCCCGCCGCCGGAATTGGCAATGAGATAGCTGCCATCGGGCAGGTGCAGGACGCCCTGCGGGTCATCGAAGCCATCAAGCTGCCAGAGCTCGGTCAGCGTGAAGTCTGGGCCTTCAATGACGGTGCGGGGCAGGGCTTCACGTGTGCCATGAGGCGGATCGCCATAGACTTCGCTGGCGGCGGGCGCTTCATCTGACGCGGGCGCGCTGCTCTCGGGACCCGTCCCGACCGATTCTTCTGTGTCTGCCGGTTGGCATGCAGCCATCAGCGTCAGCCCGGCGAGGCCGGCCATTAGCTGTCGCATCGAAGCGTCCTTGCCCATTGGTGTTCTGTCCCTTCCATGACGTGTCCTGCACGCAATGGAAGGGACAGACAGACGATATGGTTCCGCGCGGTGCCCTATCGGGTCCTCGGACGAGGAGGAAGGGCGCCGCCTTCTCCTAGTCGATCTGATCCAGCCTGTCGGCCTGCTGGCGCTCCAGCATCCAGCCTGGATATTCAGCCTTGAGGGCAGAGACCTCGTTCAGCCGGGCAAGCTCGTCTTCTGAAAGCTCGATATCGACCGCGCCGAGATTGTCCTTCAGTTGCGAGACCTTGCTCGCGCCGACGATCACGCTGGTCACATGCGGCTGGTGCAGCAGCCAGCCAAGGGCGACCTGTGGCACGCTCACCGATTTCGCGTCCGCAATTTCCCGCATGACATCGACGATGTCGAAGCCCTTCTCCTTGTCCACGGGCGGGAAGTCGAAAACGGTGCGGCGCGCATCATTCGGCCCGTCGCTGTCGCGTGTGAACTTGCCTGACAGGAAGCCGCCGGCGAGCGGGCTCCAGGGAAGGATGGCAAGGTCCTGATCCTTTGCGAGCGGCACGACCTCGCGTTCGAGGTCACGCCCCGCAAGGGAATAGTACATCTGCGCACTCTCAAACCGGTGCAGACCCTTTTCGCGGGCATAGGCCAGTGCCTTCATGATCAGCCAGGCCGGCATGTTGCAGAGGCCGACATAGCGCACCTTGTTGTGGCGCACGAGCAGGTCGAGGGCTTCGACCGTTTCCTCGATCGGTGTCAGCGGATCGGTGCCGTGGACCTGATAGAGGTCGATATAGTCGAGCTGCAGCCGCTCCAGGCTCTTCTCGACGCTGTCCATGATGTGTTTGCGCGAGAGGCCGCTGATATTGCGTGCCTCGGTCTCGCGGCGTTCGGCCTCTGCCTTTTCGGCGGCGGAGGCATCCTCTCCCACAAGGGTGGAGACACGGCCGAAAACCTTTGTCGCCACCACGATCTCATCGCGTGGAAGGCCCGTGTTGCGGATCGCCTGACCGAGCAGCTTTTCCGACTGGCCGGCCGAATAGACATTGGCCGTGTCGAAGAAGTTGATGCCGGCATCGAAGGCCGTGCGGACCATCTCGTCGGCTTCGTCCTGCTGCTGCTTGCCGATATATTTCCAGATACCGCCATTGCCGCCAAAGGTCATGGTGCCGAGACAGAGTTTCGAGACGATGAGGCCGGTGCGGCCGAGCGTGGTATATTTCATTGGATATTCTCCTGGTCCTGCTCCCTGCGGATGTGGGATGCAGAAACAGGAAGACCAGAGACGCAGGCCAGCTCTACCATACCGGTTGGCTCTGCGGCCCATTTGTGGGGCGTGTTTTACCCGCTTTCGCCCACGCCCGCTCATGCAGCGAATAGGCAAATGTCTGCACGAACGGTTCAATCAGACCGATGCCGAGCGCCACGGCGAGATTGCCCGTCAGCGCATAGGCAACACTGACGGCGACCGTCAGGTGCATGAGACTGTAGGTCATCGTCTTGATGAGGGGGCGGGGCAGGCGCTTGAGCGGTTTGAGCATGGCGAATGAGGTAAGTTGCCCATGCCTCCCTTCAAATGAATAGTTACCCGCAAATGCATAGAATTTATCTATGGCATGGGGTGACAGCTTCACTCAAATGTGATCCGCCCTCTTGAGCCTGCGAAAGGCCTTCCCATATCGCAGCGGTAGGACGCGTTCGCTATTGTGGCGGGCGCAAATCTCAACCCGTAGAGCCGCTGTTTCGGGGCGCTGCCTCGACAGGCCAAGAAAACGAGACGGCGGCGGCTGAAAGAAGAGAGAGTATAAAATGGGAAAGATTATCGGTATCGACCTCGGCACCACCAATAGCTGTGTTGCCGTCATGGATGGCAAGGAAGCCAAGGTCATCGAAAACGCAGAAGGCGCCCGCACGACCCCGTCCGTGGTTGCCTTCACCGAAGGCGGCGAACGCCTCATCGGTATGCCGGCGCGCCGTCAGGCCGTCACCAACCCGGATTTCACCTTCTATGCGATCAAGCGCCTGATCGGCCGTCAGTTCGACGACCCGACTGCGCAGAAGGACAAGGAAATCTCGCCCTTCGAGATCGTCAAAGGCAAGAATGGCGATGCCTGGGTCAAAGGCCGCGACAAGGAATACGCGCCGCAGGAAATCTCCGCCTTCATCCTGACCAAGATGAAGGAAACGGCTGAGAACTATCTCGGTGAAACGGTCGAGCAGGCCGTCATCACGGTTCCGGCCTACTTCAACGACGCCCAGCGTCAGGCCACCAAGGATGCCGGCAAGATCGCTGGCCTTGAAGTCCTGCGCATCATCAACGAGCCGACGGCTGCTGCGCTGGCCTATGGTCTCGACAAGGATGCCAACAAGACGATTGCCGTCTATGACCTTGGCGGTGGTACGTTCGACGTCTCGCTGCTCGAGATCGGTGACGGTGTCTTCGAAGTGCTGTCGACCAATGGCGACACCTTCCTCGGCGGTGAGGACTTTGACCTGCGGATCGTTGATCACCTCGTCTCCGAGTTCAAGAAGGACCAGGGCATCGACCTTTCCAAGGACAAGCTGGCCCTCCAGCGCCTGAAGGAAGAAGCCGAGAAGGCCAAGAAGGAGCTTTCGGCTGCCACGCAGTACGAAGTGAACCTGCCTTTCATCACGGCTGACCAGTCGGGCCCGAAACACCTCAACATCAAGCTGACCCGCGCCAAGTTCGAGAGCCTTGTCGAAGACCTCGTCAAGCGCACCATCGAGCCGTGCAAGAAGGCGCTGGCCGATGCCGGCAAGTCCACCTCCGAGATCGATGATGTCGTTCTCGTCGGCGGTATGACCCGCATGCCGGCCGTGCAGGCTGCCGTGAAGGACTTCTTCGGCAAGGAGCCGCACAAGGGTGTGAACCCGGATGAAGTCGTTGCCATCGGCGCAGCGATCCAGGGCGGCGTGCTGCAGGGCGACGTGAAGGATGTTGTCCTTCTCGACGTGACCCCGCTGTCGCTCGGTATCGAAACGCTGGGCGGTGTCTTCACCCGTCTCATCGACCGCAACACCACGATCCCGACCAAGAAGTCGCAGACCTTCTCGACCGCTGAGGACAATCAGCCGGCCGTGACCATCCGCGTCTTCCAGGGCGAGCGTGAAATGGCCGCCGACAACAAGATCCTCGGCCAGTTCAATCTCGAAGGCATTCCGGCTGCCCCGCGCGGCGTCCCGCAGATCGAGGTGACGTTCGACATCGACGCCAACGGCATCGTGAACGTCTCGGCCAAGGACAAGGCGACCAACAAGGAGCAGAAGATCACCATTCAGGCGAATGGCGGTCTGTCCGAGGACGAGATCAACACGATGATGAAGGACGCCGAGTCCAATGCGGAGGCCGACAAGAAGCGCCGCGAACTCGTCGAAGCCAAGAACGGCGCCGAAGCCCTCGTGCACCAGACCGAGAAGCAGCTCTCCGAGCATGGCGACAAGGTCGGGACCGAGGTGAAGGCCGAAATCGAGAAAGCGTCCGAAGAGCTGAAGAAAGCTGCCGAAGGCGACAATCTCGAAGACATCCAGGCCAAGCACCAGGCCCTGATGACAGCCGCCATGAAGCTGGGCGAGGCAATCTATGCCAGCCAGCAGGAAGAGGCTGCCGAGACCGATGCAAAGGCTGACGCACAGTCCAGCGACGATGATGTCGTCGATGCAGACTTTGAAGAGGTGGACGACGACCGCAAGTCGGCCTAGACCCACCCTCATCTGACACTGAAGCGCCCCGCAACACCCTTGCGGGGCGTTTTGCTATGAAGAGACAGGCGCGGGCATTGCCCCGGCTGAAAAGAGGAAGCACAGATGGAAGAGCTTCAGGATCTTGGTATTGTCCAATCCCTCCAAGGGTTCTGGACACAAGTGGAAAGCGTTCTCAGCACCGGCTTTCTCGGACAGCCGGTCGGGCGGGGCGTGCTGGCGATTGTTATCCTTCTGGTCGCCTTTTTCGCGCGCGGCCTGATCGCGAAATTCATCGTGGCCACCCTTGGAAGGCTGGCGGGCGAGACCGAGACTGAGTTCGATGACCGCCTGGTTGAGGCGCTGAAGGCCCCCATTTCGCTGCTGCCGGTCGCGGCCGGTATCTATTTCGCGGCCCAGGCCATGGGCGCTGAGGGCGACGTCGATACATTCTTCATCTCGCTGACCCAGTCGGTCATCATCTTTGCGATCTTCTGGGCGCTCTACCGCGTCGTGAAACCCCTGCTTCAGCTGGCTGGACGGGTCCAGCAGGTGTTGGGCGACACGTTTATCGGCTGGGTGACGCGTATCCTGCAGGGCGTCATCGTCTTTGTCGGCGGCGCGGCGATCCTGAATGTCTGGGGCATTCCGGTGATCCCGTTCCTCGCCTCGCTGTCCCTGCTGTCGGTCGCTGTGGCGCTGGGCGCCCAGGACCTTTTCAAGAACCTCATCGCGGGGATGACGATCATTGCCGAACAGCGCCTTGCCAAGGGCGACTGGGTATTTGTGGACGGCGTGGTCGAAGGCACGGTGGAAGATGTCGGCTTCCGCTCCACCACGGTGCGCCGGTTCGACAAGGCGCCGGTCTATGTGCCGAATGCCAAGCTTGCCGACAATCCGCTGGTCAATTTCTCACGCATGACGCATCGCCGGATCTACTGGAAGATCGGGCTGGAATACCGCACCGACAGTGAGACGCTGAACAAGATCCGCGGCGCGATTGCAGACTATATCGAGAAGACGGACGACTTCGCCCCTGCCTCTGACGTGTCGACCTTTGTCCATGTCGATGAGTTCGGCGACTCAGCCGTCAATCTCATGGTCTACTGCTTCACCAAGACGACGACCTGGGGCGAATGGCTCGCCATCAAGGAGCAGCTGGCCTTCTTTATCAAGAAGACGGTCGAGGAACATGAGGCAGGCTTCGCTTTCCCCAGCCGCTCGCTCTATTTCGAGAAGCTGCCCGACGGCTTCGCGCCGGAGACATTCAGCCCGCCCGGTGAGGGGGATGAGGACGAGGATGCGAGCGACGAGGCCAGCGTGCCGTCAAAGAACCGCAGCCGCAGCGTGAAGGGCTCTGCAAAAGGCCGTGGCAAGTCGACAAAGGGCCCACAACCGAGCGGGCGCGCAGTTGACGCCGACGGCGGCGATGGCGGGGAAGGCGAGTGAGCAAGCCGTCGCTGGACGCCGATTGCAGCCAGTGCGCCGCCCTCTGCTGCGTGCTGCTGCCCTTCGACAAGTCGGCATCCTTCGGCTTCGACAAGGCCGGCGGTGAGCCCTGCCAAAACCTCAATGCCTGCCATGGCTGCCGCATTCACGACCGGCTGGAGGAGAAGGGGTTCTCCGGTTGCGTGGCCTTCGATTGCCATGGCGCGGGTCAGCGCGTGGTGCAGGAGGTGTTTGAGGGGGCCGACTGGCGCGAAGACCTCTCGCTTCTTTCCCGCCTTGGCCCTGCCTTTCACCGCATGCGGCGCATTCATGAGCTTCTGCTCCTGTTGCGCGAAGCCGGTAAGCTCCCGCTGGATGAGGCGCAGCGGGGAGAGCTTGACCGGCTGACGAGCGCGCTCAACCCGCCGGATGGCTGGAGCGAGACCGCCCTTGCTGACTTCGCGTTGAGCGCAGCCGAGGCGGATGTGAGACAGTTTCTTGCCAGCTTGCGCAGCGTGGTCGAGGCCTGAGGCTTTTCAGCCCGGTGCACCCTGTCGCACCTGCGGAACGCGGTCCGGCGCTCATGAATTGACTCTGTTGATCATTCGACAGGAGCTTTCCATGCCAGACGCCTATACCAATCTCGACCAGATCTTCCTCGCCGGAAAATGGCGCGAGGGCACCGGAAAGACGCTCAAGAACACCAATCCCTATAATGGCGAGACGGTCTTCGAGATGAAGGCCGCGACGGCCAGCGATGTCGATGAGGCTTGCAAGGCAGCCAAGAAAGCGCAGGCCGACTGGGCCGCGCTCGCCCCGTCTGCCCGCGCGGCCAAGATGTCGGCGATGGCTGACTGTCTGGAAGCGCGCCGCGAGGAAGTGATGGGATGGATTACCCGCGAGATCGGCGGCACGCAGGTCAAGGCCGCGCTGGAAGTGCAGCTGGTGCTGGGCGTCCTGCGCGAGGCGGCCGTTCTGCCGTTCATGGTGGAGGGGCGTATCCTGCCGGAAGACATGCCGGGCAAGGAATCGCGCTCCTACCGCCAGCCCGTCGGTGTCGTCGCTCTTATCAGTCCCTGGAATTTCCCGCTTCAGCTGACTGCGCGCACGCTGGCGCCCGCGCTGGCTGTCGGCAATGGCGTCGTGCTGAAGCCTGCGAGCGACTCCATCGTTACGGGCGGGACGATCTTTGCCAAGCTGGTGGAGGAGGCCGGTCTGCCGCAAGGCCTCGTGAGTGTCCTGCCGGGCGGTGGCTCCGACATTGGCACAGCCCTCATCGAGCACGAAATCCCGCGTCTCGTTTCTTTCACCGGCTCCACGCCAGTCGGGCGGGGTATTGCGGAGACGGTCTCCAAATCCCCGATCCTGAAACAGCTGGAGCTTGAGCTTGGTGGCAATGGACCCATTGTTGTCCTGGATGACGCCGATATCGATAATGCCGTCGATGCGGCCCTCTGGGGCAAGTTCATGCATGCCGGACAGATCTGCATGGCGATCAACCGCATCATCGTCGATGACAGCGTCTTTGACGCCTTTGTCGACAAGTTCGTGGAGCGGGCAAGGGAACTGAAGGTCGGCGATCCATCGAAGCCCGACACATTTGTCGGTCCGCTGGTCAATGAAGACCAGGCCGACGGCGTCATGGAGCTTATCCAGAAAGCAAAGGATGAAGGTGCCGACTGCCGTCTTGGCGGCGACCGGGATGGCCTCGTCATCCCGCCGCACGTCTTCGTCGATGTTGCCGAGGATTCCTGTCTCTGCACCAATGAGATTTTCGGCCCGGTCGCCCCGATCATCCGGGCGAAGGGTGAAGAAGACGCCCTGCGCCTTGCCAACAAGACCGAGTACGGCCTCTCAAGTGCCGTCTTCACGCGCGACATTGAGCGCGGCGTTGCCTTCGCCAAAAAGGTTGAGGCCGGCATGACCCATGTGAACGACCAGCCGGTCAACGATTCCCCCTTCAGCCCGTTTGGCGGTGAGAAGAATTCCGGCATTGGCCGGTTCAATGGCCGCTGGGCGGTCGACGCCTTCACCACCGATCACTGGATCAGCATCCAGCGTGAGTCGCGCCAGTACCCTTTCTCCCTCGATGATCTCGGCTAGGGCAGGGCAGCGGCAGCCCCAAAAGAAAAACCCCGGCGCATAGGCCGGGGTTTTTTGACTGTTCGGTCTGAAAGGACGGATCAGGCGGCGATCGCGTCTTCTTTCTTCTTCGGGTCGCGCAGGACATAGCCGCGCCCCCAGACCGTTTCGATATAGTGCTCACCGCCCGGATTGTCGGCCGTGGCCGTCGCCTTGGCGAGCTTCTTGCGGAGCTTGCAGATGAAGACGTCGATGATCTTCAGTTCCGGCTCGTCCATGCCGCCATAAAGGTGGTTGAGGAACATTTCCTTGGTGAGCGTCACGCCCTTGCGAAGCGAGAGCAGCTCGAACATCTGGTATTCCTTGCCGGTCAGGTGCACGCGGTCGCCTTCGACCTCAACCGTCTTGGAGTCGAGATTGACGACGATCTCGCCGGTGCGGATGACGCTTTCGGCGTGGCCCTTGGAGCGGCGCACGATCGCGGTGATACGGGCGATCAGCTCATCCCTGTTGAACGGCTTGGTCAGATAGTCGTCGGCGCCATAGCCGAGTGTCTTGACCTTGGCTTCGATGTCGGGATTGCCCGACAGGATCAGGACCGGCGTATTGATACGGGCCATGCGAAGCTGTTTCAGGACGTCATAGCCAGAGATGTCCGGCAGATCGAGGTCGAGAACGATGATGTCGTATTCATACACCTTGCCGAGGTCTACGCCCTCTTCACCGAGGTCGGTGGTGTAGATGTTGAACCCGGCAGCTTTCAGCATCAGCTCTATGCTGCGGGCGACGGAACTGTCGTCTTCAATTAGAAGAACTCTCATGTGTCTCTCCCGAATCAGTCTAGCGACACCGTAGCCGCCCCGTTAACCAATGTGAATCTATGGGCCGATAATTACCAAGTGTTTAACGTGGATAACAAAAGCGGCCGTTCTGTTCATACCTCTTAATAGTGAACCCGCCGGCCCGCTGAGCGGCCGATGAAACTCTGCGCGATGGCGATGGCATCCTGCACCGGCTGCGCGGTCGGATCTGTCGAGATCAGCGTGCGCTGGCAGCGCACCGCCTCGCGGACCTTTTCGTCGCGATGGACGATCCCGGCGAGCGGCGGACGGTAGCCCTGGAATTTCTTGCAGGCCATGGCGATGGCTTCATAGGTCTGCTGACCCGTGGCGCGGTTCGGCGCCTGATTGATCGCCACATGCTGCTCGACATCGGGGGCATAGCCGCGAAGGACTTTCATGAAGGCATAGCCATCGGTCATCGAGGACGGATCGTCGGTGATGACGATGAGGGCCTTGTCGGCGGCGCGGGCAAGACGCATGCAATTGGCTTCGATACCGGCGCCAAGGTCGAGGATGACCTTGTCATATTGCAGCGACAGCGTGGTGAGACCGGCCGAGAGGCGGGACACCTCTTCGGTCGACAGCTCTGCCAGGGCGCCAGAGCCGGAACGGCCGGGCAGCACATCGAAGCCGCCACTGGTGGCACCGCCATCGACCGGGGTTACGGCGTCCTCAAGCTCGACCCAGCCGGCGATCACCGCGGCGATGTCGGTCGCCGGCTCGATGCCGAGCTGGACGTCTACGTTTGCGAGACCAAGGTCACCATCGACAAGCAGGGTTTTCTGCCCCTGCTGGGCGAAGGCACTGGCGAGGGTTATGGACATGAAGGTCTTGCCGACCCCGCCCTTGCCAGACGCCACCGCGATGATGTCGCCAGGTTCAACCCGCCTGTGATGGGACTTGCCTTGCGGCGACTTCGGTCTGTCCATCGATTTTGGAAGCATGAAGCTCATCTCATGCAGCTCCTCTTAGTGCGAAATCTACTGAAGCTTCTTCCAGCAGTATTTTTGATAGCCGGGCCGGTGTGGCAGGCACGAGCCCGCCGCCGATAAACGGTGTGACGCCCAGATGGGCGAAGGATATGCCCGCGCTGGCAAGCGCGGCGACAACACCGCCGCGCCGGCGCGTAACATCCAGCTTGGATATGATGGCGCGCTTTACACCGGCATCGGCAAAAGCGCGTGCGGCATCGGCGAGGTCTTCCGGGTGGCCTTCTGCCGAGATGACCAGAACCGGTTCTGCATCAATGACCGCAATGAGGTCCTTGAGGCTCGCCATGTCCTCCTGGTCGAAAGGAACGATGGCGGGAAGGTCGATCACGCAGCGCTCGCCATCTTCGCGGGCGGTGCGCAGCATGTTGAACAGGTCATCGGGGGTGCGTGCCACGCGGATCTGGTCCTGTTCCAGTTCCAGATAGGCGGCAAGCTGTGCGCCGCCGGCTGTGGCGTCGAGATCGGCCGCGACCGGCAGGATGCGCGTGTCGGCGACGGCGGCGCGGCGCGTCAGCTTTGCGGCGGTGGCGGTGCGTCCATGTCCAGGCGGGCCGACCAGCAGGATGTCCCGGCGCGGGCGCGCGGCGATGGGGTCGCAGCTAATCATCGCATCGAGGCCAGCGGCCATGATATCGGTCGGGTCTGAGCTCTTCGCGCAGACCGGAATACCGGCATCGGCGACACGTTCGGCAAAGCGCAGCGGCGCGCCATGCCAGGTCAGGGCGTCGCGCACGCGGTTGCGCAGCGGGTTTTCCTGCGGGCGCGGGGCGCCATTGGTCCGGTTGAGGCGCGTGACAAAGCGCGGCTCGCTCGGCACCATGCCGCCGCCAAGCTTGTCGGTCGCAGCACGGACTTCAACGCCGCCAGGAACTTCGCGCTCCGACAGGATAATCGCATCCTCGCCCATTTCGGCAAAGATCATGGCCTTTGCCGCTTCCAGACTCTCGGCTGCGAACATTTTCATGCGCATGAGCAAATCACTCCATTCTGGAGTCCAGTTGTCGGCGACAAAGGTTAACGAATTCTGTCGAATTGTTAGGGAAGGATGGGTTATCCCCAGCGTTTTGAGGGCGCCGGAAATTCGAACAAGCAACGAACACAGCCCGGTTTGACGCTAGGCAGCTCGCTTTTCATCAATGATTTCAGAGAGTTTAACCCCGAGCTGTCCGTTCGACACGATCAGCCGTCCCCGCGCCATGAGCCTGTCAGATACATAGATGTCCACAGGTTCGGTGGTTGATTTTTCCAGCGCGACGATTTCGCCGCCCGACATGTTCATCAATTGCTCGATGGGGATTCGGGCTTCGCCGAGCACGACATCCACGCGCACAGGGACGTCAAGCAGACCCGACTCCGGTGTGCGGCCGTTTGGCATGGTGCTCCTCCGATTCGTCGAATCAGGTTTGGGTGAAATGGTTTCGCAGACGTTACCGCGGGGCGTCACGCGTCATTTGCGCGACCAGAATCACCCTTGGAAGAGATTGCCCTGGCCGTCAATCAGTTCTGCCGCGATCTTCCGCACACGGGCTTTTGCGTCTTCGCGCATCGCTTCGGAAATCGGTGCCTTTTCAAGGGCGTTGGCCAGTTCGACGATTTGCAGCAATGCCACGCGAAGCGCGTCTGAAGAACGCTCCATGGACTCGTTGCGGGCCTTCGCCTCGCGGTCGCGCACCATACGCAGCGTGCTCTGGCGCGTATCGTCGAGGAGGGCGGCAAGCTCCTGAATGCTGAGGCTGATCTTCTCCGGTCCGGCGGGCGCAGGGGCCGGAGCGGCAAAATCGCTCCGGAATTCGAACGGTGTAACAGAGGTGACCCGGGTCTCGCTCATTCGATCAGCTCGTCCTCAATGTCGTCATGCGTGAGGATTTCGCCCTTGCGCGCAAGGTGGCGGGCAATGTCGGTAATCTCTGCGCGCGCCGCCTCGACCCGGGAGCGGCGAACCGGCCCCATCGCCTCGATCTCTGAGACAAGCAGCTCACCGGCGCGGCGGGTAACATTGCGCAGAAAGATATCAAGAACAGGCTTGCTTGCGCCTTTCAGCGCTGTGGCGAGTGTCGCCCGGTCCGTCTGTGACAGGATGGTCTGCATTGCCGCCGCATCCATCGAGGCAAGATCGTCAAAGGTGAACATGAGCGCGCGAATACGCTCGCCCGCGCCGGGGTCGCTTTCCTCAAGAAACGACAGCATGGGCTTTTCAAGACCTGCGCCGAGCCGGTCGAATATACTCGCAATCTTTCGCGGGCCCTCGCTGGCGGGGCCTGAGAGGCCCGCATCGATCTGCCGGCCCAGCGCATTCTCGATCAGGGCGAGGCTCTCGCTGTCCGGCCGGCCGGCATGAAGCAGGCGGCGCAGGGCGGAGACGGCAATATCGCGCGGCAAGGCGCGCACGGTCAGGGCGGCATGTGCCGCATTCATGCGCGACAGGATGAGCGCAATGGTCTGTGGATGCTCGGGCGCAATCGAAGCGGCAATGGCGTCCGGCTCGCAATCGCTCAGCCGTTGCCAGACGCTCTGCTCTTCGGGCGGCGCATAAGGCTCAGGCCTTTCCAGCTCACTGATGAAAAGCGCGGCATCCTCGTCCGTCGGCTGGAGTTCTCCGGCCGTCATGGCGCGGCGCAGATGGGCTGTTTCTCCCGCTGAAAGCTCATTCCAGACGCCGGCAGCGGCGGGGCCGAGCAGGCGCATGAGGCGCGCGGCGCGGGCAACACCGGTTTGCGGGGAGGGGCTCTCGTCCATCTGAAGGGCGGGCAGGCTCATGACCGGGCCTCATCATCCTTCGACAGCCACTGGCGAACGAGGCGGGCCGCCGCCTTCGGGTCGCGGGCCGCGGCATTGCGGGCGAGCGCGAACTCATCCTCATTTGCCGGCGTGCCGGGTTGCGGCGCTGAGCGCATGACCTGGCTGGCCGGCTGGATCTCCGGCTGATCGGGCTTGCGCGGTGCGGTCGCGGCAGCCGGGGCGGCCTTCTCCTGACGGCCAGGCGGCATCAGTATCAGGAAGGCGAGCAGCAAGCCGATCAGGCCAAGCGCCCCCAGCTCATAAAGCTCAATGGTCCGAAAGCCCCCGGCAGTGCCGGGCGCAAAAGCGAAAGGCTGGACGTGAAGACTGTCGGCGGCGCGGTCATAGCCTGCGCTGGATTCCAGGATGGTGACCACGCGCTCAAAGACCGGCCGGTCCACCGGAATGCCCTGCGCCTCGCTATTGATCATGACCAGGAACTGGCGGTTGCCATCGCGGCCGGTATGGCTGGCAACGCGGACATTGCCGGTGCCGAAGAGCGGCTCGAGCAGACTGGTCAGCTGGCGCTGCTGGAAGGTCTGCGCGTCTGGGGCCGGGGCGCCATCGGTCAGCAGCGTGTTGGCGCGCCATGCGAAAAGGCACGCGGTTATGGCGAGCGCGATAAGCGCTGCCAGCCGCGTGCCTCCTGGCATGATTGACCTTTTAGCTGACATGGGCCGGCCCCTCGGGAAAATGCTCCCGTGAAGCTAGGCCCGTCAGCGTAAACGGCGCTTTAACGTATCAAAGGCCGGTCAGGTGATGATGGAGTGCCAGAACCTAATTGGTGCGGTACTGCTGGATGCGCGTCGTGCGCAGACCCTTGGTGCCGTATTCGTCATAGAGACGTGACCAGCCGGCCAGCTCTTCTTCCGAAAGGGCATAGCGTTCGCAGGCTTCGCTCTTGGACAGAAGGCCGCCGCGAACGGCCGCTACGACTTCGGCTTTCCTGCGGGTCACCCAGCGACGAATGCCTGGGGGCGGGAGGTCCTCCCGGGTCATGACCTGGCCATCCGGGCCCTTGATACTCAGAGTTCTAGCTTCTTGCTGCGCCATGAGATCCACCATTTCTTAGCGGTTATAAATCCGGGACGCGTTTTGCGTCCGTTCAATGGCTCTAGCGCTGGTGGATTAAATCACTTTTCAGCAAGGCCGGTCAGTTTTCATGAAAATTCGACGCTTTCTCGCAGGCACCGTTAAGCAAGGCTTCGCAAATCTGTCCCCTCATGGGTCAGGTGTCCTGAAACCGCACACCTTCCTTTATTTTTAGGCGCTCAAACGTTCATCTGCCGCGATTGTGGACGCGATGAAGCCACCGCCGAGGACGCGACTTTTTGATGAAAAATCGTACAGGACGCATGCCTGACCCTTCGCGACGCCCTCTTCGGGGATGTCGAAGAAGACGGCGGGGCCGTTTCCATCCCAGCCTAGGCGGGCCGGCAGCGGCTCACGGGTGGAGCGCACGCGGGCGAGGACAGGCAGGCCCTTGTCGCAAGCGTCCTCCAGGCTGCCATCGCCCAGCCAGTTCAGCTCTTCCATTGTAAGACCAGCCGTCAGCAGCGCCTCACGCGGGCCGACAATGACCCGGCGCGCGGCCGCATCGATCTTCACCACGAAAAGCGGCTCACCCGTCGCGACCCCAAGGCCGCGGCGCTGACCGATCGTGTAGTGGATGACGCCATTATGCTCACCCAGTACCCGGCCATCGAGGTGGACGATCTCGCCGCCGCGCCCCGCTGCAGGCCGCAGCTTCTTGACCACATCGGCATAGGAGCCGCTGGGCACGAAGCAGATATCCTGACTGTCCGGCTTGGCCGCGACCGGCAGATTATATTTCTCCGCCAGCTCGCGCACCCGCGTCTTCGGCAGGCCGCCCAGCGGAAAGCGCAGATAGTCCAGCTGCTCGCGCGTCGTCGCGAACAGGAAATAGGACTGGTCGCGTGAGGCGTCCTCGGCGCGGTGAAGCTCCGCGCCGTTCGGCCCATCGGATCGCTGGATATAGTGCCCCGTCGCCAGACAGTCGGCGCCAAGCTCCTTCGCGGTGGCGAGCAGATCCTTGAACTTCACGGTCTGGTTACAGCGGATACACGGGATAGGTGTGGAGCCGGCCATATAGGTGTCGGCAAAATCCTCCATCACCTGTTCCTTGAAGCGGCTCTCATAGTCGAGGACATAGTGCGGGATGCCCACCTGATCGGCGACATTGCGCGCATCATGGATGTCCTGGCCCGCGCAGCAGGCGCCCTTCTTCTCGATGGCGGCGCCGTGATCATAGAGCTGCAGCGTGATCCCGACCACGTCATAGCCCTCATCGGCCAGCATGGCGGCGACGACAGAGCTGTCGACCCCGCCCGACATGGCGGCCACGACACGGGTTTCAGATGGGGGCTTTGCAAAGCCAAGCGAATTGAGCTCGCCCGCTGGGGCGCTCATAAGGTCAGTCATCTCATCCTCCAGCGGGTTCAAGGCCCGCAGCAGAAACAGTCATTGTGAAGCGCGCTACATAGTCGATCGCGCGCGGAATGTCAGGGGCGGGCTGTCAGCGCCCGGTGGGAACAGGGCAACGCGCCCCCACGTTTTTATTGCCATGGACGCACTCGACGCATTCTTCGGCACCGAAATCGGAACGCTGCAGCTGCTCCTGCGCATCGGGCTGGCCTGTCTGTTTGGTGCCCTCTTGGGGCTGGAGCGGGAAATCCGCGACCGGCCGGCGGGCCTTCGCACCTTCATGCTGGTCTCGCTCGCCGCCTGCCTCTTCACCATCATTGCGCTGGAGGTCAGCTTCCTGGTGGAGACGGCCGAGGATCAATCCAGCATCCGGCCCGACCCGTTGCGCATCGTCGAGGCCGTCACTGCCGGGGTCGCCTTCATCGCAGCGGGCGCCATCATCCGCCATAGCGGCCGGCTTGAGGGGCTGACGACGGGCGCAGGTATGTGGCTCGCAGGTGCCATCGGGCTTGCCTGCGGGGCAGGCTTCATCGGCATTGCCGCGCTCGTGACCCTGCTGGCGCTGGTCATCATGGTCCTGTTCAAATGGGTCGAGCGCTACCTGCCGGTCACCGATGACGATGAAAGCTGACGGCCGGGTTGAGCCGCGCGCTCACCCAAGGCCGAGCTGTCTGATCAGCGCGTCATGGCAGCCGGGCACGAAGTGAAACGCGTCCCAGCCATGCTGGCGCGCCGCCTCGACATTCTCTTCCATGTCGTCGACCAGGATGACATCGCGGCCGCCATGGCCCAGCGCGTCCTCTATATGGGCAAAATAGGCGAGGTCCGGCTTGGCAAGGCGCATACGGCCTGCGGCGAAGACCGTATGCATGTGCTCGCCAAAGCCCATCTCCTCGATCCAGTCGGCGCGGTAGACCTCATTATTCGTCGCGATGACATTGGTGATGCCGGCGCGGCGCGCCCGCTGCACGATATCGAGGGTCTGCCTGTCGGGGATGTGGTCCTTGTCGAACCAGTAATCGATCACCTCACCGGCGCGGTGCGGCACGCCATGTCCGGCGGCCCAGTCGCCCACCAGTTCATGCAGGTCGGCTTCCCCGACCATGGCCTTCTGGAAGCGGCCGGAGAAGAGATACGTCGCCAGCGAGTCGATGGGCAGGCCGGTATCCTGCTCGAACGTTGTCATCCATTTGAAGACGCCATTCTCGACATTGGAATTCAGGACGCCGTCAAAGTCCCAGGCGATGAGTTTGTAGCGTGTCTGTGTCATCAGGTCTCTGCGTGGTGTGGATCGAAGGCCGATCCTTTCAGTCGGGCCGGCAGGGGGTTGCCGGGCGTTCTTGGCCACTGGCCCAGTATGTCTTCGGGCTCATACAGGCCCTGGAAGAAGACAAAGGTATCGTGGTTATAGTTTGCGCGGATCGCTTCTTCCATCGGCTCATCGATCAGAAGCAGCGTCCAGACAAGGTCTGGCGAGAATACGGTGCGCACAGTGAAGAGGTCCACCGCCCCGCCATCGTGCAGGCGCTTCATCTTGTGGAAGACATGGACGAAACGGCGCCGGGCTGAATCGAGGCGCTGGTATTCGGCTTCCGCCTGCGCCCCCCTGTCCGGCTTGTGACGGAGCTCTCCATACCGCGCCAGCTTGCCGGCGCGTTCATATTCGAACAATACGCCGGACGCCTGACGGAATTCATCGGCGGCAATGTCGTCCATGAAAGCGAGGATGATCTGGAGGTTCAGGGCCTTGCGCTGATTATCGGCGACCTCTTCAAGTTCCTGCTTCTGGAGCTCCAGCGCTTTTTTCTGCGCGCTATTGGTCAGCATGATGCCGATAAGGGCAAATCCCGAGAAGAACGCGCTCGCGGCGCCGAACATCGCGCCAAATTGCGAGACGCGCGTCGCAGCGAGGTCTTCCAGCTGGAGCAGCTGCATCATGACGATGGGAACGAGCCCGAATATCAGCCAGAGCGCAATGGCAATGACCGACCATTGATAGATATTGAGCCGCTCATGAAGCGGCTCTTTCTTTTTCTTCTGGGTCCCGGCGGACGGGGTGCGCTGATCCGGCATGAAACGTCTCTTGGACCATATCTTCTGTCCCGTCACCCCCGCGCCATCCTGACGCGCGACAGGATGGAGACCTGTTCATGAAAGACGTGTCGGCCTATGGTGAGGTGGCTATGCAGTGCCAAGGAGTGCCCTCATGGAACTAGACGCCCTTATCCTGTCTCGCCTGCAGTTTGCCTTCGTTGTCGCCTTCCACATCATGTTTCCGGCCTTCACCATTGGCCTCGCGGCCTTCCTGGCGGTTTGTGAGGGGCTGTGGTTGTGGACCAAGCGGGACGTTTTCAAACGCCTCTATCTTCACTGGATCAAGATATTCGCGCTCGCTTTTGCGATGGGCGTCGTTTCGGGCGTGGTCATGTCCTACCAGTTCGGGACCAACTGGTCGGTCTTCTCTGACAAGGCCGGCAGCGTGATCGGCCCGCTCCTTGGCTATGAGGTGCTGACCGCTTTCTTCCTTGAAGCGACCTTCCTCGGTGTCATGCTCTTTGGCTGGAAGCGCGTCGGCAACAAGCTGCACTTTATCGCGACCTGCGCGGTCGCCATCGGCACGACGATTTCTGCCTTCTGGATCCTGTCGGCAAATAGCTGGATGCAGACGCCCGCCGGTTTTGCCATCGATCCGGAAACCGGCAATTTCTATGCGACGAATTTCTGGGAAGTGGTTTTCAATCCAAGCTTCCCGTCGCGCTATGTCCACATGATGCTGGCCGCTTTCATTACCACCGCGGCCGTGATCCTGGCCGCCGGTGCCTGGCAGGTCGTTCGCCATCATGACCAGGAACCCACACGCTGGCAGATCCGCATGGCGGCGGGCACGCTCGCCGTCCTGATGCCGCTGCAGATCATGGCCGGCCACTGGTCGGGCGAAGTCGCCCATGAATATCAGCCGGCAAAGATCGCAGCGGTCGAGGGCTGGTGGGAGACGGATAGGATCCAGCCCACAATCCTGTTTGCGCTTCCCGATGAGGAAAATGAGCGCAACATCGCCGAAATCGCCATCCCCGGCACAAGCCCTTATCTCTTCCCCGGCGAGAAGGGGGACCTGAAAGGCCTCAAGGCTTTCGACGCAGAAGACCGTCCGCCCGTCGCCATCGTTTTCTGGTCTTTCCGTATCATGGTGGGCGCCGGCATGATCATGCTCGCCCTGGGCATCTGGGGCTGTCTGCTCTGGTGGCGCAAGAAAATCGACAAGCCGGGGCTCTTTCACTGGCTGGCTGTGCCCAGCGGGGCGCTCGGCTTTATCTCCGTCATCTCCGGCTGGGTGGTCGCCGAGGTCGGGCGCCAGCCCTACACGGTCTATGGTCAGCTGCGCACCGAGGACAGCGTCGCGCCGGTCTCGACCGGGCAGGTGGCGACCTCGCTGCTGATCTTCATGATCGTCTATGCGATTATCTTCACGGCAGGCACGGTCTACATGGCCCGGATCGCCACGCGCGGCTTCGAGGATGACGCGCCAGAGCCGCCAGAGCGCGAACATCGTGCTCCGGGCTGGTCGCTCGGCGCTGTCGATGAGCCTGCCGAAGGCGGTTCGCGCAACCGCAAACCGGCAGAGTAAAAGGAAAGGGCAGAGGATATGGACTTCGATCTTCCGCTTATCTGGGGTGTGCTGATTGCCACCGCCGTCATGCTCTATGTCCTGCTCGACGGCATGGACCTTGGCATCGGCATTCTGACCGGTTTTGCCAAGAATGATGACGAACGAAACCTGATGACGGCGACCATCGAGCCGGTCTGGGACGGCAATGAGACATGGCTGATCCTTGGCGGCGGCGGCCTCTTTGCGGCCTTCCCGCTCGCCTATGCCATCCTGATGCCGGCCTTCTACCTGCCTGTGCTTCTGATGCTCGCCGCGCTCATCTTCCGCGGTGTCGCCTTTGAGTTTCGCCACAAGGCGGTCCGCAAACCGACCCGGCTGTTCTGGAATGGCGCCTTCTTCTATGGCTCGCTCACTGCCGCCCTGTCCCAGGGACTGATCCTTGGCGGCTTCATTCAGGGGGTCACGATTGAGGGCCGCAGCTTCGCCGGAGGGGCTTTTGACTGGCTGACGCCATTCTCCCTGCTCGTCGCGGTTTCGGTCGCCATCGGGTATGTCCTGCTCGGCGCCTGCTGGCTGGTGCTGAAGACCGAAGGCGAGGTTCAGCGCCGGGCGCGCAAGCGGGCGCTTCTGGCACTCGCGGGCGTCGCGCTCTGCTTTGCCGCCGTCAGCCTCGCCACCCTCTCCATCGATCCGCGCGTGACCGAACGCTGGGGCTTCTCCATGTCTCAGATAGAGGTTGGCAAGATCCTGCCGCTCGCCCCCATTCCGCTGATCGGCCTTGTCCTGACGGCGCTGGTCTGGCGCGACCTGTCCGGGCGGGTCTCGGCTCCGGACTGGCGGCCCTATGTCCTCTCGGCGGGGATCTTCCTGTCGGGTTATCTTGGCCTCGCCGTCAGCCTGTTTCCCAATATCGTGCCGTTCGAAATCGACATCTGGCAAGCGGCCGCGCGCGACAATGCGCTGATGCTCATGTTCGTGGGCGCGGCGATCATGCTGCCGGTGATCCTGATCTATACCGGCTATGTCTATTCGCTGTTCTGGGGGAAGGTCGACCCGGAAGAGGCCTATCATGACTGATCTCATCCGGCCCCAGGGCCCAGATGAAACCGGTACCTCGACGGGGCCGCTCTGGAAGCGGCTCGTCTGGTTCGGGGCGATCGCCTTTGCCAGCGTCATTGTCGTGGCGGCCACAGCCTATCTACTGCGCGGCCTGCTCCTGATGGGCTGAGCCGGCCTGCATGGTTGACGCCTCGTGTCAGGCGGGCAGAGTGAAGCCTGATTCAACTGGAAAGGGACCGGCCATGGCTGCCAAATTCGAACTCTACAAGGACACTGCAGGCGAATTCCGCTTCCGGCTGAAAGCCGGCAATGGCGAGAATATCCTGGCCAGCGAAGGCTACACCGCCAAGGCAAGCGCCGAGAATGGCATCGAGTCGGTCAAGGAAAACGCCCCGAAGGAAGAGCGCTACGAGAAGAAAGAGACGGCCGCGGGCAAATACATGTTCAACCTGAAAGCCTCCAACGGCCAGGTCATCGGCACCTCTCAAAGCTATGAGAGCACCTCCGGGCGCGATAACGGTATCGAGTCGGTCAAGACAAATGCGCCGGGCGCGCGTGTCGAAGACCTGACGGACTGATCCCACGCGTTTTCGACAGAAGGGATAGACACCGGGCATTTCATGACTACAAATGTAGTCATGAAAGCTCTTCTCCTTATTCCTGCAATAATGATTGCAGCATGCCAGCCTCTAAGCGCGCCTGACGCGTCCGGCGCTGGCCATGTAATTTCTTCGCCTCAACCCTCAGCGGATGATGTCCTGTTCACCAGCGCGAGTGGTGCAGCTGTCGAAGCAGACGCGTTCGAGACCTTCATTTCAGAGGAGATAGCGCGACTGGATATGCAGGGCCTCTCGCTAGCCCTGATTGATGATGGTGAAATCGTCTTTCACACAGCGCGCGGAACGGCGAATGTCGATACGGGCGAGGGCGTCAGCGACGCTTCGATCTTTGAAGCCGCTTCGCTTTCAAAGCCCGTCTTTGCCTATTTCGCGCTGAAAATGGTCGATCAGGGCATCATCGAGCTGGACAGGCCTCTGCATGAATATCTGCCCATGGAGGAATTTGAGGCCGACCGGCGTTATGAGCAGGTGACAGCGCGAATGGTGCTCAGCCATACAACAGGTTTTCCAAACTGGCGCTGGTTTGATCCGGCCCCGGAAGACATGAACCTTCCGCGTGGCACGATGTACATGAAGAACGACCCGGGCGTGTTCGGCTATTCGGGGGAAGGGTACAACTATCTCGCCAAGGTGATCGCTCACGAGACGGGCCACGACCTGACGACACTCGATCAGCTGTTCCAGGATGTGGTGGCTGACCCCCTGGGCATGACCCATAGTGCTTTCGTGCAGACCGATTACATCGCCCGACACAAGGTGATGGGCCACGTGGACGGCAAAACAACCGATTTCGGCTGGCCGCGTTCCTTTCCAGACGATACGCCCCAGACCTTCGGTGCCGCTGGCCGGTTACATACTGATGCGGTCGACTATGCGCGGTTCATCATCGCGCTGATCAATGAGGAGGGCCTGTCGCCGGCTCTGTTCGACGAGATGTTCGCCGCTCAGTCGCAAGTCCCTCTCGATAGCGAGATGCATGATGTGACCGGTGACACCGCCTGGGGCCTCGGTCTCGCCATTGAGCCGACGCCCTTTGGCCTGCGCTATGAGCACGGAGGCAATAATAACAATTTCCAGGCGGGCATGATGGTCTTCCGTGAGCGTGGTCTCGGCTATGTGTTCATGACCAACGGCAATAAGGGACAGGCCTTTGACGACGCCCTTCAGCACTTTGTCACTCTTGGAGAAAAACCGCGCGCTGACGAATAAGTGGGTTGAGGCCAGTCGGGCCAGCCGGTCAGGTGACCGATGCGAGCTTCAGATGCTGCAACAACAGGATGGTTTTTCCGTCAACGATTTCGCCGGAGGCAATACGGGCATAAGCATCGTCGAAGGGCAGTTCGATGACCTCTATGTCTTCGCCCTCGTCGCTTGCCCCGCCGCCTTCGGAGACCTTGTCGGCCTCTGTATAGGCGCTCGTGTAGCAGAAGACGCGCTCACTCAGACTGCCGGGACTTCCATACATGGTCGCGGCGAGCTTCAGCTCATGTAGCCGATAGCCGAGCTCCTCGACCGCTTCGCGTTCAATGCAGGCTTCGGGGCCCTCGTCTTCAATCGTACCGGCGCAGACTTCCCAGAGCGGCTCGGTGTCGCCATGCAGGAAGGCCGGCAGGCGAAGCTGGCGTACCAGAAGCACTGTCCCCCGCGCCCGGTCGACCGGCAGCACGCAGGCCGCATCGGGGCGGTGATAGACTTCGCGCGACAGCCGGTCCTTGCGGCCGTCGCGGCGCTCATAGTCGAATGTGTGCTTGGTCAGCGCGACCCAGTCATCCGAAAGGGTCTCACTGGAGACGAGGGTGACACGATCCTTTAGCGGCTTTGCACTCATGCGAAGCGGGGCGCGATTTTCAGTCCCTTCACCCAGCCGAGCTTCTCATACAGAAGCAGCATGGTGCCGTTATAATCGACGATCCGGTTCCAGAGACCCTTGCGCGGGCGGTGAAGCGCGGAGACAGGCTCATCATGGTGATGGTCATGGAAGGCCTCACCACCGGTCAGCAGCGCCATGGCGTGGTCGGCCCAGGCCGGCGTTTTCAGATGGCCGAGGACGTTGATACCATAAGTGGTCGCGTGGAACTGGATGGCACGGCCGATCACGACGCTCGCATGAATGATGGCTGTCAGCACCAGTGAGCCGCCAGCAGCCCAGACGATGAGATAGATCACCGCCGGAATGAGAAGGTGGATGACCAGCGAGATCGAATTGTAGAAGCCATCCATCCAGACGATGATCGGATGGTTCTTCAGCCAGATCGGCATCGGACGCATGACGTCTTTCGGGTCACGGAACAGGATCCAGCCAACCCAGGCCCAGCGTTTGGACTCGAACGGATTGTGCGGATCGCCCGGACCGTCTGCAAAGCGGTGATGCTGGGAGTGGTAGTTCACCCAGTCCTTCACATTGCCCTGCATGGCGATCATGAGATTGATCATGGTCAGCACCTGCGCGGGCCAGCGCATCTCACCGGCGCGGTGCTGCATGAGGCGGTGAAGCGGGCCGATCCCGGCATTGCAGACAAAAATCGTAAGCGCGATGACGCCGAGCGAGAGCGGCAGGTACCAGAGCTTCAGCTCGATATGGGTCAGGGCAAAACCGAGCACGACCATGGTCGTCAGCAAGGCGATCCCGAGAGCTGGATAGATGAAGGCCGAGAACAGGCTCGGCATATCAATCGTTTTCCAGGATTTGGGGATCGCAAGCGACCGGGCGATTTTTGGCATTCATTTCCTCCGCGGAGTCGGGGCTCAGTCCTGCCAGCTTGGCCGACCTTTTGCTGACGTAATGTTAAGAACCATTATCAGTTTGGCAAAGAAAAATCACCGCAGATTACTGCATTGCAATCCGTGTTTGTGCGGACCTGCAAAAACACCACCCAGACACCGCCCATGCACCATGGGTGCACCGCCATTTTGCCAGACTATGCCGTCGTATAGTGTTCGGACTGCCGGAGACAGTGCGCCGCCTACTCGACCGAGACCACCCGGCCCGGATTCATGATGCCATGCGGATCGAGCGCGCGCTTGATGGCGCGCATCGTATCGGTCGCCGCTTTGGGGCGGATGTCTGCCAGCTCATCGCGCTTGAGGCGGCCAACCCCATGCTCGGCACTGATCGACCCACCGAACTTCATCGCCTGGGCATGAACGATGCGGGTGACCTCGCCCGCCTTGTCAGAAAGCGCCGTACTTTCAGGGGTCTTGGGTGAGCAGGCCGAATAGTGCAGATTGCCGTCGCCGACATGACCGAAGGCCACGATTTCCGCTTCCGGAACGAGCTTCTGGATCTCTGCCTCGGTGGCTGTGAGGAAGTCCGGAATCGCCGAAACGGGCACGGCGACATCGTGATTTAGGGCTGTGCCATAGGCGCGCTTGGACAGCGGAATCGTCTCACGGATATGCCAGAAGCTCTCTGCCTGCTGGCCGCTTTCGGCAATCAGCACATCGGCGGCGAGCCCCTTCTCCATACCGTCCGCCAGCGCCTCCATCAGGACCTCACGCGCCTGATCTTCCCTGGCCATGGAGACCTCCACGAGGACGCGCCAGGGCTGGTCTGAGGGGTTCGGGTCGCGCGTATCGGGCACATCCGCCTTCACCATCTCGATGGCATTTGCGGGAATGATCTCGAAACTGGTGACCGTGTCGCCTGCATGGTCGCGCACGAGCGCCAGAAGGTCGACGACCTTGGCTGCACTCTCACACGTCACCCAGCCGGTCGCTTTCGCAACCTTCGGAAAGAGTTTCAACGTGGCGGCCGTGATCAGGCCAAGCGTGCCCTCGGCGCCGGCGAACAGGTGTTTGAGGTCATAGCCGGTATTGTTCTTTCGAAGCCCCGACAGCCCGTCCCACACCTCACCGGACGGCAGAACCACCTCAAGGCCAAGGATAAGGTCGCGCATCATGCCATAGCGAAGCACGGCCACGCCGCCGGCATTGGTGGAGATGAGCCCGCCAATACTGGCCTGTCCTTCAGAGCCAAGCGACAGCGGAAAGAAACGGCCCGCTTCGTCTGCGGCCTGCTGGGCGCTGACGAGGGTCGCGCCCGCTTCGATGGTCATGGAATTGTTGCGCGTGTCGACGCTGCGCACCCTGGTCATGCGGCGCATCGAAACGGTGATCTCGCCATGCGGCGTGCCCCCGTCGACGAGGCCGGTATTGCCCCCCTGGGGGACCAGCGCCACGCGATGATCGGCGCACAGCCTGACAAGTTTTGCAGCCTCTTCTGTAGAGCCCGGCATGGCGAGGAAAGGCGTTTCCCCTTTATTGTTGCCGCGCCACGGGGAGGCGGCCGCCTCAAGTTTGTCGGCATCCTCGCTCCAGCCGGATGGGCCGAGCAGGTCTTTGGCGGCGCTGAGGAAGTCTTCGTTCGGACGGTTCATGTCTGGCGCTCCATCATGGACGCAAGGGTTGGGTCGCCATTGGCGGCTTTCAAGGCCTGTCCCGCGCGCTGGCGGACATCCTCAGGCTTGTTCTGACTGATCTTGGTGATGCCTTCAAACCGCTCGGGTGTGAGGGTGAAGGTCTGGATGGCGGCGATCATGCGGTCGAGCGCGGCGCGGTCCATCTTCTCCATGGTCCATGCCGGTTTCGGCGCGAGACCGCGTTCGAAATGGCCGGAGAGGTCGCCAAGAAATGCCTCTGCAGCCTTGTGGTCCCCGAGGCTGACAGGACCTTCCGCTTCGACAGAGAGATAGTTCCAGGTCGGGACCTGATTATCGATGCCGTACCAGTCCGGGGAGATATAATCATGCGGCCCTGAGAAGACGATGAGGGCGTGCCGGCTCTCGGTGATGCCCCTTGCCGCCGGGTTCGATTTCGCAAGATGGAAGCGCAGACTCCCGTCCGCCCCAGCCAGGACGGGCGTATGAACGGCGCGCGGGCGGCCCTCATGCACGGCGACGACCAAAGCGAATGGCCAGTCTCCCACCCGCTCCAGCAGGAGCGCCTGGTCGGTCTCAAGGAATATCGGGGCCGGGTGCATTCGGTCTGTCTAGTCCTGCTTGGCCGCGCGCGCCAGACGGTCATTTATCGCAGCCCCGAGGTCCTCACGGGGTATGGGCGCAACCGCGATCCTTTCGTGTCCCGTGTCGAGTTCCCGCAGCATGGCGAAGAGGTTGGCGGCCGCTTCGGCAAGGTCGCTATCCGGCGAGAGGTTCAGCGTTGCCTTGCCCGGCCCAAAGCCGAGATAGGCTTCGCCCGGTTCGGGCGCGATGACGTCGAGGCGCAGGCGTGCCTGCGGAGCGTAATGGCGAAGAAGCTGACCCGGCGAGCTTGGCGCGGTCTGGTCATCCTTGCCGCTGATCACCCCCGGCCAATGGGCGGCAATGTCGGCCGGTGAGACCGAGCCTGGCCGCAGGACGACCGGATGACCGCCGCGCGCATCGATCACCGTGGATTCGATGCCCTGTGTGCAGGGCCCGCCATCGAGAATGAGGTCGAGCTTGTCGCCCATATCGGCCGCGACATGTTCTGCCCGGGTGGGGCTGATCCGGCCTGAGGGGTTGGCAGAGGGCGCCACGAGCGGGCCGCCAAACGCTTCAAGCAGGGCGCGGGCCCCCGGATGGGCGGGAACGCGAAGCGCCAGCGTGTCGAGGCCGGCGCGGGCCAATGGGCAGACCGTCGTCGCCTCTATCGCCTCGACCACGAAGGTGAGTGGGCCCGGCCAGAAAGCGGCGGCCAGATGGCGGGCCTGGGCGGAGAAGTCGCCCTGGCCGAAGGCAATATCCGCGGACGCGCAATGGGCGATCAGGGGATTGAAGGAGGGCCGGCCCTTGGCGGCATAGAGCCGGGCGACGGCGTCCGCATTCGCCGCATCAGCCGCGAGCCCGTAAACCGTTTCGGTCGGCATGGCGACGAGACCGCCTTCCTTCAGGATCGCGGCAGCCTGTCTGATTGCGGCAGGGTCAGGTCTGAGCACCGGGGCCGTCATGGCTCAGTCGCCTATCACTCAATCAGCCGTCAGGCGAGGCAGTGACGCGCACATCGATGTTGACGGCCTCTGACACATAGGCTGCGCTCGCATCCGATTTCTGGCCAAGATCGAGCGGCTTGCGTTCAAGCGAGGTGTTGCCCGTCATCACGGTTGCGCCGCCTTCCTCATCAAGCGTGAAGTTGAAAGGGACGGTGACCTCATTTTCCTTGATCGCCACTGTCGCCTCTGCCGTGTAGCCGTCGGCCGTTTTTTCGAAACCGGAGAGATGGACGGTCGCTTCCGGGAAGGATGACACGCCGAACCATTCGGCCGATTTCAGGCTGTCATTGTAGAGCTTCTTCGGGGTCTCGGCCGAGCCTGTATTGACGGTGACCAGGACCTCAGAGGCGGCGAGGTCGTCCTCATAAAACTCTATGTCGGCGTTCCAGTCGCCAAAGCTGCCCTCATAGGTCTGGCCATCATGCGTGAAGGTGAAGACGATGGAGGACTGGTCATAGTCGACTGCCCAGTTCGGCTGGAGAGAGGTGTCGCTGGCCTCGGGGGCGCCGCCGCCATTGGCTTGCGGGCCGGCGGGCGCGGAGAAAAGCTTCGGAACGAAGGCAATAAGGGCGAAGACGGCGATGGCGGCGCCAAAGGCCACCAGAAATCCATGTGGGGGCAGGGCGGGCTTGCCAGTCTTGCCGAAAAGGCCCGGCAGCATGCGTTTGAGGACGCCTTCTTCGGGACCGAACTCATGTTTCAGCGCGCCGGCGACGTGCAAGGCAAGAAGGGCAAATAGAACATAAGCGAGCTTTGAGTGAATGTTCGAGATGATCGCATAACCGATCTCATTCGAGAGGAAGCCGACGCCGGGGATGTCCGGCCAGCTCACCAGGCCGAAAATGACTGTCGGGATATCGAAGTCATAGGAGATCGAGACCGTCAGCCAGCCAGTCAGCGGCATGATGACCATCAGGGCGTAGAAGCCGATATGGACGGCGTGGCTGGCCTTGTTTTCCCATGGCTTCAGGTCTGTGGGAGCCGTTGGCGGCGGGTTCATCAGCCGCCAGACAATCCGCGCAACGGTCAGGATCAGGATGGTGATGCCGACCGACTTATGGAACTGGAACCAGGATTCCTTGCCGTCCATGTTCCAGCCAAGCCAGATCATGAACAGGAGGCCGAAAGCGATCGCCCAGTGAAGGGCGATCGCAACGGCTGAATAGCGCGGGCTTCTTGTCATAAAGACTAATTGCCGTCTGTTTCTGTGCTTGTCTCTGCGGCGTCTTGTTGCAGAAACTCGCCTGAAAACTCCACCACAACTTCATCGGAGATCATGCCCTGAAGGGCCTCCTGACCAAATTCCGAGCGGTTGATCGTCGTCGTGGCATCGAAGCCGAGTATGTCGCGGGTCCCGAACCACGGCACGTTTGCAACGCCATTATAGGTGACGTCGAGCGTGACCGGCTGGGTCTCACCGAGGAAGGTGAGGTCGCCCGTTACCGTTCCCGTCATGTCGCCCGTGCGGGTGACTTCGGTCGAGGTAAAGGTGATTTCAGGGTAGGTGCCCGCATTCATGAAGGTTTCGTCCTGGGCGAGCGCTTCAGGCCAGCTGGCGTGCGGACTATCCGGGTGCCCTTCCTTGTAGTCGCCAGGATAATTCACCCAGACCGAGGCCGGGTCGATGGTGAAATCGAGGCTGGAGGCAGCAGGATCCTCGGCGTTGAAATCAAGCGTGCCATCGAAGCTCGTGAAGCTGAGCGTGTATTCCGACAGGCCATTGTGCATGACCGTGGCCGTCAGGAAGGCGTGCGTCGGTTCAATCGAATAGGTTGCGGTTGCGACGTCGGCCAGCGGGCCTTCGGCGCCCGTTTCCGGTGTTGTTTCAGCGCCGGCCTCAGCGGTTTCCGTGGTGCCGGTCTCTGCCGTCGTATCGCCGCTGGTTTCCGCGCCGGAGCATGCGGCCAGAACCATAAGGCTCGAGGCGGCAAGAAAGGTCGTTGTGAGTTTCATCTTGGGTCAGCCCTTGGTGTTCTGTTGATCTATTCGTTCTCAATGAATTCGCCGGAAAATTCGATTCCGACATCGTTGGAGATGACGCCTGGCAGCGCGTCCATGCCAAACTCGGTCCGGTCGATCGTGGTGCTGGCGGTAAAGCCGAGCAGGTCCCGTTCGCCCATCCACGGAACGTTTCCGACGCCATTATAGGTCACGTCCAGCGTGATGGGGTGGGTTTCGCCCCGGAAGGACAGGTCCCCTGTGACCGTACCGGTATAGTCGCCGGTCATTTCGGCGCTGGTCGAGGTGAAGGTGATCTCACCATACTCATCGGCCTGCAGGAAGCGGTCGTCATTTGAGAGCGCGTCATTCCAGCTCTCGAACTCGCTGTCCGGGTGGCCGGCCTTGTAGTCTGCAGGATAGTTGGCCTCAAGCGCCGCCGGGTTGATCGTGACGTTGAGGGTCGAGGCGGTCGGGTCTTCAGGGTTGAAGTCCAGCGTCGCGTCGAAATCGGTGAAGTAGACCGTATATGTCGAGATGCCGTTATGGGTGACGTTGAAGGTCAGGAAGGAATGGTTCGGGTCGAGCTGATAGGTGGCATCGGCGACGCCTTCCAGTGTCTGCTCGGCCAGCGCTGGCGCGGCGGCCAGGGCAGCGAGCACTGCTGTTGTTACGATACGGCGCATGGACGGATCTCCTCATAAATGGTCAAAAACGCTTGAGTGTTCTAGATATACAAGCCATTCGGCTTGACCAGTCCAGCTTTAGACTTGGCCCTGAATAGTACTTATCCGGGAGATGCATCATATGGGTTATCGCGCACCCGTCGAGGACATGGCTTTCGCCTTGAGGCAGCTTGCGGGAATCGACCGCCTGGCGGGCGGCCATTTCGAGAATTTCGACAACGAGCTGATCGATCCGATCCTGGAAGAGGCGGGCAAGCTTGCCTCTGATGTGCTGGCGCCGCTGAACCAGACCGGCGATGAGCAGGGCGCCCAGCTGACCGGCGATGGAGTGGTGGCTCCGCATGGTTTTGCCGAGGCCTACCGCCAGTTCGCCGAAGGTGGCTGGATGGGACTGGCCGCCCCCGAGGAATGGGGCGGGCAGGGCCTGCCGCGTACGCTGGCGAATGCCGTCATGGAGATGCTGCACGGGGCCAATATGAGTTTCGGCCTCTGCCCGATGCTGAGCGCTGGCGCCATCGAGGCGCTGCTGGCGCATGGCGGAGAGGCCGAACAGAAGAAATACCTGCCCAAGCTCATCTCCGGCGAATGGACCGGGACGATGAACCTGACAGAGCCGCAGGCCGGGTCGGATGTCGGTGCGCTGAAGACCAAGGCGGTCCCGCAGGAAGATGGCTCCTACGCCATCAGCGGCCAGAAGATCTACATCACCTGGGGCGACCATGACATGACGGAGAATATCATCCATCTTGTCCTCGCCCGTCTGCCGGACGCGCCGGAAGGCTCTCGCGGCATATCGCTGTTCGTCGTGCCGAAAGTGCTGGTCAATGAGGATGGCTCTCTGGGCGCGCGCAACGGCGTGAAATGTATCGGTCTTGAGAAGAAGATCGGCATCCATGCGAGCCCGACCTGCGTCATGGAATATGAAGACGCGACGGGCTGGCTTGTCGGCGAGGAAAATAAGGGCCTCGCCTGCATGTTCACGATGATGAACGCGGCGCGCCTCAATGTCGGTCTGGAGGGCGTCGGTGTGTCCGAAGCGGCCTACCAGACCGCCTATGCCTATGCGCAGGAACGCAAACAGGGCCGGGTCGAGGGCGTCGATGGTCCGGCGCCGATCCTGCATCATGCCGACATCCGCCGCACGCTGACCACGATGCGCGCCAATACGATGGCGGCGCGGGCGATCTGTTATGCCTGCGGTGTGGCCGCCGACCTTGTGGACTCAGCCGGGGACGAGGCCACGCGTGAGGCGGCGCGCCTGCGTGAGGAGTTGCTGACCCCGATTGCCAAGGCCTGGTCCACCGATGCGGGTGTGGAGATGGCGAGCCTCGGTGTGCAGATCCATGGCGGCATGGGCTTCATGAACGAGACGCTCGCCGCCCAACTCTACCGTGATGCGCGGATCGCGCCGATCTATGAAGGCACGAACGGCATCCAGGCCATCGATCTAGTCGGGCGTAAGCTCGCCATGGCCGAGGGCCGTGCCATGGGCGACATGGTTGAGGAAGTGCGCGAGACGGCGCGGGCCGCGCGTGAGACCAATGACCCGCAGCTGGTCCAGATTGCCGACCGGCTGGTGGCGGCGGCCGATGCGCTGGATGAAGCGACCGGCTGGATGAAGACGGCCATGAAAGAGGACCGCGAGAAGGGGCTTGCAGGCGCCACGGCCTATCTGGAGCTTGCCGGCGATGTCATCGGTGGGCATTTCCTGGCCAAGGGGGCGCTGTCGGCGCGGGCAGATAATTCATCGCTGCGCGGCCGGATGACCGCGCTGGCCGGCTTCTTTGCCGAAACCTCCCTGGCAGAAGCACCGGGCCGGGTGTCTGGTATCACCAGAGGGGGCGACAGCTTCCTGGCTGAAAGTGAAGCGCTGTTCGGGCTGGCCTAGGCTGCTCGCGCTGCCAGTCTTGGCGCGATGAAGCCGAGCATGACACAGGCGGCTACGCACCAGCCGGACATCCAGAGAAGCTGCGTCGGCAGGCCCACCCCGGTATCGATCAGCGCGCCAGTAAGGCCCGGGCCCAGTGCTGTCGAGAAAACCATCGCCGCCACAACGACGGCACGGATCGCGCCGAGATGTTTGACCCCATAGATTTCAGGCCATAGCGCGCCGACCAGCGTTGCGGTGAAGCCATAGCTGATCCCGATCAGGAACATGAAAACATAGACGCCCCAGACCGGGGTGAGCAGGGCGGCTGTCGCGCTGGCGACCCCCAGGGGCAGGAGGAAGAAGGGCAGGAGGCGGAACGATCCGAACCGGTCGATGAGCTGGCCGCAGACAAGCGAGAAGACCACAGTGGTTGCCGCCTTGATCGGGAAGGCAGCGGCGAAGGCGAGGTCACTATAGCCGCGCAATTCGACCAGATAGTCCTGATGAAAGAAGATGGTAGTCCCGATAAATGGCGGGGCCAGCACGCAGGCGAGAAGCGCATAGAAGAGCGGATCGCGGATGACCTCATGGCGGGTCCAGTTGCGGGCGGTACGCTCGTCGGGGCCGTCATCGATGGTGTTCTCGCCGGGGATACGCTCCACGGCCCAGAGGAGCTGGATGACCGGCATGGCAAAGATCAGGAGGGCGGCGATGGCGACGATCCAGGCCGCCTGCCAGCCGGCAGCCGCTGCGATGAGGGCAAAGGAGACAGGCAGCAGCGCCTCGCCCAGCTGGTGGCCCGGAACGACAAGGGAGGTGGCCCGCCCGCGGCCTGCGGCGAACCAGCGCCCCGTCTCTGTCAGCGCGGTATGGGTCATCATGCCCTGGCCGAAGAGGCGCAACAGGTAGAGGGCAAGCACCATCACAGCCACATTCGGTGCATAGGCAATGAGCAGGCAGGCCACCGACAGGCAGGGGATGACGAACAGGACGACGCGCCGGCCGGGCATCGTGTCCAGAGTCCGGCCGATAAAGGGCAGGGTTGCCGCGCTCGCCAGCGTGGCGACCATATAGGTGAGGCCGAATTCACCATCCGTCAGATCGAACTTCGCGCGCAGTTCTTCACCCGACAGGCCGATGAAAAAGGTCTGCCCGAAGGAAGAAAAGAAGGTGAGCAGAAAGCCACCGGCAATCCAGCGGGCATTGTTGCGCAGAAAAGTCAGCATGATCCAGTCCTGCACCCAGAGCCCGGCAATTGAAAGCCATGTTTGCGAATGCGGCCGGTAAGCGATAGCTGATCGGGAAAACCAGAAGACAATGCCGGAGGAATTCATGTCGCCCAATTATGTCGAGCTCATCAATCGCGGCGGACGCACCGCACCTGACCGCACAGCGATCCTATTCGAGGGGGCCTCGCTGAGCTTTGCAGAGACCCACCGGGTGACGAACCAGCTGGCAAATGTCTTTGCGGACAAAGGACTGAAACGCGGGGACCGGCTGGGGCTGCTGGTGAACAACAGCCTTTATAGCGTGCCGCTTGATTTTGCCTGTGCGAAGGCGGGCCTCAACCGTGTGCCTTTGAACGGGCGCCTGTCTGTCTCCGAACATGCGCGCATGCTGCAGGATACAGATTGCAAGACACTGGTGTTTGGGCCGGATCTTGAGGGGCAGGCAAAGGCGCTGAAAGAGGCGGTGCCCGGCCTTGTCTGCCTCCCGCTCGGCGCGCCGGGGGCTGGCCTGCTGGGTGAGGCGGCGCAGGCGAGTGATGCAGAGCCCGATGTGGCTGTGGCCGATGACGATATCGTCCTGACGCTGTTCACCTCCGGCACGACGGGGACGCTGAAGGCGGCCCAGCACACGCAGGCCTCTTATGCGGCAATCTGCCGGAATGTCCTTGTGAACCTGATCAATCCGGCCCCGGGCGACACGATGCTGCACGCCGCATCGCTGATCCATGCGAGCGGTGTTTTCGTTCTGCCATTCTGGCTGCGCGATGCGCGTACGCTCATCATGCCCCATTTCGAGCCGGCGGCCTATCTGAAGGCAATCGGGGACCATGATGTAACGGCGATCAATCTGGTGCCGACCATGTTGCAGATGCTGCTCGGTCAGCCGGGTTTCGATGACATCGCCAACTCCCGCCTGAAGCAGGTGATCTATGGCGCCTCCCCGATGCCTCGGCCGGTGATCAAGCAGGCCATGGAGAGCTGGGGGCAGCATCGCTTCTGGCAGTATTACGGGCAGACCGAATGCCCGCTGGCGGTCGCGGTCCTGCGCCCGGAGGATCATGAAGGCGACGCGCTTGGCGCGTGCGGCCGGCCCTCCCTCGATGTCGATATCCGGCTTGTCGATGAGGATGGGCAGGATGTGGGCGAAGGCGAGATGGGAGAGATCGCCGTGCGGGCCCCCTCCCGCATGGCCGGGTATCACAATGCGCCGGAACTCAATGCCGAGATGATGCTCGAGGATGGCTGGATGCGCACCCGCGATGTCGGCCGGTTCGATGAGCGCGGCCTTCTGCACCTCATGGACCGCACCTCCGACATGATCATTACGGGCGGCTATAATGTCTATCCGCGTGAGGTGGAGGACGTGCTGATGGCGCATCCGGCGGTGGCCGAATGCGCGGTCGTGGGCGTGAAGGATGATAAATGGGTGGAAGCTGTGACCGCCGTGGTTGCGCTAAAGCCGGATGCGCAGGTCGATAGCGACATGCTGACAGCTTATGTCGGCGAAAAGGTCGCCGCCTACAAGCGTCCGCGCCGCGTCGTCTTCGTTGAGGCCATCCCGAAGACGGCTGTCGGCAAGATTAACCGCAAGGCCGTGCGCGACCAGCTGAACGCGGCGGGCCAGACATAGCCCGCCGGTCCGTTTCATTGAGCTAGTCGTAGAAGCACTTCTCCGTACCGTCGCCCTGATTATAGCAACGGCCCTGATAGTTCATCGGCGGGCGGTATTCGGGCTTCCAGTCGAAGATCGGGTGGCGATAGGCCTTGCGAGCATATTCTTCGGCCGCAACGCGCTCAGCCTGGGCGCGGCCTTCATATTGGGCCTGAGCCCACCGCCAGACCGTCCCGCACTCGCGGCTGTTATTACCAAAACGGCTGCAGATGTCGCTGGCATCGGCTTCGTTCGGCAGCTGCTTGTACCTGTTCCAGTAGGCCTGAAGGTATTTGCCACCTTGCGTGCGTGCAACCGTGTAGAAGACGTCATTGAACTGGATTTCGTAGCCATTGGCGAGGATCTCGTCGGCCTTTTCGCGCTGGCTCGTGGCAAGGCGTTCGGCGCGGACGGCTGCCCATGCTTCAGGATATTCGCGCCCCATGCGGGCGTCGTATTTTTCCTCGAACAGGGCCCGTGCCTGTTTGATGATCTCTTCGGTGACGAGGGTTTGAGGATCATCGGGAGATGATTTGTAAAATTGTGGATTTCGGTGCTCCGCGGTCTGGCGGACATATGCGTCTTCCCCGGCAGCTCCGAGCGTGTACCAGTCCGAAATGCCGCCCGCTGCGCCGAGTTCCGGGTCTTCAAAGAAGCGTACTGCGGCGTGAAGCGGCATGGATGGAATGTCGTCAGGGTTCTGGTCCCTGAACATGTCGCGGTAGACGTCCTCGTCCATAGATCCGACCCAGACGTCCGCCAGTTTCAGCGCGTTGACCGCATACAGATTGACGTTGATCGGTGCCAGCTCGTTCAAGTTACCGGATAATGGCTCCCTAAACTCCGGCCCGCCGACGACATGGGTAATGAAGCGGTAATATCGCTCCGGCCCTTCGCCGTAGACAACGAGCCATCCGCGGACACCTTTAACCGCAAAATCCATGTGGTCATTTACGTACAGCGGCACCATGCCCACGGCGCCATCTTTCATCTCGATCGGCGTGCCATCCTCCAGGCTCAGCGGCACATAGATGTCGCCGTTGAAGAGGCCGTGGCCGGAGGCGAGCGTCCCCCGCTTTTCCAGCGGCATATTTGCAAAGTCGGTGCCGGACCCAGTTGCGAGAGTGTTGAGTTCGTTCATGCTTTTGGGGCTCAGCCGGATCCATTGATTGGGGGGCTTGTTGTCGAGCGGATGGCCAATCGCCATGATTGTGAGCTGCGGGCCGAGATGGTCGATCTCCAGCTTGAACGGGTCGACATAGACAGAGAATTCGCTGCCATCCTCGGCGCGGACGGGAAAAGCGTAGAGATTGTTGTTGAAGACGTAAAAGTCGTTGCCCTTGTCCGGCTCGCGCCGTTCCACGACGCGGTCGAGGGTCAGGTCGAACTCGCCCGTCGGGCCTGGAAAGAAGAAGGATTTCAGACCGTCTGAATCTGTCGGGCCTTCAAACCGGACGACGGCGGGCTGATCTGGCGTCTTCCCGAAATGTTGATTGATATGCGACCAGTAGAATGAGGTCGGGGTGAAGGTTTCCGTGCCGTCCAGCGTAACGTACCCAAACTGCAGATCGACGCGTTGCACATAGGCAAGCTTGTCGGAGACGGCATAGGCCCAGCGATATTCGGCGGGCAGGAGGATGTTTCCCTGGTCGTCCGCAATGCCTGTCAGGACGGTCTGCTTGGAGATGTAGGAGAGCCAGTTGTTCTTGCCGAAACCGAGATTGTCCTGGGCGTATTTCTCATAGGCCTCCGCGGTCGTGCCATGTTTTTCGAGGATCGGGATCAGCTCTTCTTTCTCGAAGCTGAAACGCTTGACCAGCGACAGCCGCTTTGGCGCCGCACCCTCGACTGATGGGCGCACGTAAACCTGATCGGCTTCGATAATGCAGCCGGCGCCATTGTTTGGCGTTCGGCATTCGGTGTCGAACCTGTCCGTGGTGCTATAGTTCTTCCAGGCATGGGCGTGAAACGCCTGAGCTGTCAGCAGCAAGGCCACGATAATAAAACGATACATTTTTGCGTCCCCTCATTCTGGACGCAGATTAAGGCCTGGTTCGGAGAGCTGTCCAGTTCAGACAGAGGGCCGCTCTGGGCTAACCCTCAGGCATGGCGCGGGCGATGATGGCGGCCTGGTCGACCTCACTGGCGACATCGCCATAGACGAAGCCGCGCCGGTCATCGGCCAGCCTCTGGCGGCAGAAACCGTGGAAGACATAGTCCGGCGCGCACTGGAAGAGGGCGGCGGCCTGAAGCGCGAGGGCCATTTCCTGTGCAAAGGCGCGCGCGCTGCCTTCATGCAGGGCGCCGGGCTGCAGGAAGTCCTGAAGCTTCTCGCAGTGGCGGTCATAAGCGCCGTTGCGGCCCATCGCCGATTGCAGCTCTTTCTGGACGGCCTTGAGGCTGTCAGGCTCCCGCGAGAGGGCGCGCAAAATGTCGAGCGCGATGACATTGCCCGAGCCCTCCCAGATGGCGTTAAGGGGAGATTGCCGGAAGAGGCGCGGCATCGGCCCTTCCTCGACATAGCCCGCCCCGCCATGACATTCGAGCGCCTCATAGACGAAGCCCGGCTGACGCTTGCAGACCCAGTATTTCGCGAGCGGCGTGGCAAGGCGCATGAAGGCCGCCTCGTCCGGGTCATCTTTTGCGCGGTCGAGGCTCGCGCCGATGCGCAGGGCAATGGCGGTGGCCGCTTCGCTTTCGATGGCAAGGTCGGTCAGCACGGCGCGCATGGCCGGCTGATCGATCAGAGTCTTCTGAAAGGCGCGGCGCTGGGAGGTATGCCAGAGCGCCTGCGCGAGGGCGGCGCGCATGCCGCCGGCAGAGCCCAGTGTGCAGTCATAGCGGGTGTGCTGGACCATATCGATAATGGTGCGCACGCCGCGGCCTTCCTCGCCGAGCCTCTGCGCCCATGCGCCGTGATACTCGATCTCTGAGGAGGCATTGGACTTGTCGCCCATCTTGTCCTTGAGGCGCATGATATGAATAGCATTGCGCGTGCCGTCCGGGCGCCAGCGGGGGACGAGGAAACAGGTCATCCCGCCTTCTGCATAGGCAAGGGTCAGGAAGGCATCGGACATGGGCGCCGAGCAGAACCATTTATGGCCCGTCAGCAGATAGCCGCCATCGCTGGCCGGTTCAGCGCGTGTCGTATTTGCGCGCACGTCTGATCCGCCCTGCTTCTCCGTCATCGCCATGCCAATCGTGACACCGGTCTTTTCGGCTGCGGGGATGAAACGGGGGTCATAGCTCTGCGCGGTGACGCGCGGTGTCCAGGTGTCTGCAAGCGCCGGGTCTGTCTTGAGCGCCGCGACACAGGCATAGGTCATGGACATGGGGCAGGTGACACCGGCGTCCGCCTGCATCATCAGCATCATCATGGCGCCGTGCAGGACATGACCGGAGGGTTCGACCCAGGGCGCGCCGGAAATGCCGCTATCAAGACCGAGCGCCATAAGCTGATGATAGGCGGGGTGAAACTCCACCTCATCGAGGCGCTGGCCGTAGCGGTCGAAGGATCTGAGCTTTGGCGGATTCTCATTCGCCTGACGCGCCCAGTTGAGGGTCTCGGCCGCGCCGCATTTCTCGCCAAATTCGGTGAGGCGGGATTTGTGCCGCTCTCCGCCAAAGGCTGAGACGGCCGACTGGAGCGGCTTGTCGGCCTTGAAAACATTGACGTCCTCAAGCGGCCGGGGCTGGTTCGTGACGCTGTGGGTGGCAAGGTCGGTTAGCGGGGCGCGCGTGGACATGCGGGATCACCTCCTGAAGCTCTCTCGAACAGGCTTTCTAGACCGTGCAGGCCTTATTGGACAGGGCGCCGCGTGAGTGGGTCAGCCTGTCCAGCGGGAGATGAGGCTTTGTGGATCCGGGCGAGCGCGTTCCTGCGGGTCGGCAGTCGCGGTCCCGAGATAGAAATAGCCCGCGATCCGCTCGCCTTTTTCAAGACCGAGGACCTGATTGATGCCGCTGGAGAAGCTGATCCATTCGGTCAGCCAGCAGCCGGCAAAGCCTGCGGCATTGGCCGCGAGAAGCAGGTTGTGGCCGAGCGCGCCGGCGGAAAGCTCCTGTTCCCAGACGGGGGTCTTGTTGTCATCCTTGGGACTTGAGATCAGGACGACCACGCAGGGCGCGCGCATGGGCAGGGCGCGCGTGGCCTCAAGATCCTCGTCGCTGGCAAAGCTGTTTTCCTGCCGGTGAACCTCAGCCGCCTTCTCGCCGAAAGTCTTTCGCGCATCGCCTTCCAGCACGATGAAGCGCCAGGGCGATAGCCTGCGATGATCCGGCACGCGTGTGGCCGCGGCAAGAATGGCGTCCAGCGTGTCCGGGTCTGGAGCCGGGCCCCCGATAGAGGCCTTGTTGGCCGACCTTCGAAGCGCGAGGAAGGTGCGCGCCGCCTCGCTTTCCTGCGTGGCCTTCATGGCGGTGCCGACGGACGGGGCGTCTGGGAAGAGTTTCGTCATGCGGGAGAGATAGTATGAGCGCGCCTGATTGAAACCGGGAAGCGGGCGACTTTTTAAAGTCTCCAGAGACGTTTTTCCGGCGGGAAGTAAACGGCGTTCACAAAATGAACGTCTATTGCTAAATTATCCTTTTTGATTATCATGAACACCTCTCAGGCGGGGATGAGGACATGCAGGAAAGCGAAGTGTCACCGGCAGAACGCCGCCGCCTGCGGGTCAGGGAAGCCATTCTGGATGCGGCAGAACGGGTCTTTGCACAAGAAGGCGAAGCGGGCCTCTCCATCCGGCGTATTGCCGATGAGATCGATTACTCCCCCGCGGCGATCTACAAATATTTCAGCTCCAAGGATGACCTTGTCGATGAGCTGAAAGAGTCCTTTTTCGGAAGGCTTCTTGCCGTCGTGCACGAGATCGCGGACCGCAGTGAGCCGTTCGAAAAACGGGCCAGGCGCTGCATGTCCGGTTATATCCGCATCGCCATCGAGAAGCCGCACCATTATGTCGCCGCCTTCTCGGGCATAACCGAGCGGGACAAGTCCTGCGAGGAAGAGGCCTGCGAGTTTGAGCAGAGCAATAAGGGGCGGGCTTTTTCCATCCTGACCGACATGATGGAAGAGGGTATTGCGGGCGGTCACTTTCGCGCGGATCTAAGTCCCGTCGGGACCGCGAAGTCTGTATGGGCCTCGATCCATGGACTTGCGATGATGATTGCACATGTTCCGGACTTCCCCCGCATGGCGGCACAGCCTGCGGAGATGGGCCAGGCCGAGTTCATAGACTTTCATGCGGACCTTATTGTCCGCAGCCTTGAGACAGGCGCGGGAGGCGCTTCATGACCCAGCATGCCCAAGACGAGCCCCGGCGCGCCGTGCGGCCGACCTTCATGAAAGGTCTCCTGTTTCTCGCCGTCGTTGCAGTCGGCGTGGTTCTGCTTGCCATCTTTGTGCTGAGCCAGCGCTCCAGTGAGGGCCCGCTTGTGGTCTCCGAGGACCCGACGCCGCTCAGCGTTGACGTCATGGTCGCCGATATCCAGTCCTCGCTTGCGCTGGACGAGAAATTTACAGGTATCGTGCAGCCGCGCCGCTCGAGTGAGCTGGGCTTTTCCGATGGCGGCCGGATCGCGGCGCTGAATGTCGATGTGGGCGACCGCGTGACCGACGGGCAGATCCTCGGTGTGCTGGATACACGGGCGCTGCGCTCGCAGCTGGTCTCGGCAGAGGCGCAGGTGAATGAGGCGCGTGCCTCACATGCTCTCGCCATGAATACGGTGGAGCGTCAGGAGACGCTGCTGGAGCGGGGCCATGTTTCGCAGCAGCGCGTCGATGAGGCGATGGCGCAGGCGGCCACGGCGGAGGCGCGGATCGAGGCAGCCAAAGCGCGCGCCGACACGCTGCGCGTCCAGATCGACCTTGCCAGTATCACGGCGCCTTATCCGGGGATGATTACCGCGCGCAATTTCGATGAAGGCGCGATTGCCCCGCAGGGTACGCCGGTTTTTTCCCTTGTAGAGACCGGTGCACTTGAGGCGCGGATCGGCTTGCCGGCTTTGCTCGCTTCGGCGCTGGAGTCCGGACAGATCTATTCATTGAGCACCGACCGCGGGCCGGTGGATGGGCGTCTGAGATCGGTGACCGGCGTCATCGAGGCGGGTCAGCGCAGTGTCACGACGGTGTTTGACATCATGGACAGCGAAGCAGTCTCACCCGGTGCCGTCGTGCGGCTCTCCATCTCGCGCGATGTCGAGGAAAACGGGCTGTGGCTGCCGGTTTCGGCACTGGCTGAGGGCCAGCGTGGGCTCTGGTCTCTCTATATTGCGACGCCGGAGGGTGATGGCTGGGTTGCGCGTCCGGGCCTTGTCGAAGTGGTGCAGAGTGAAGGCGAGCGCGCCTTTGTGCGGGGGGCTGTCTCCGACGGGGACCGGATCATCGTGGATGGACTCCAGCGTGTCGCGCCCGGCCAGCCTGTCTCGCCGCGGCTTGTGCCGCTGGCCTCTGGTCAAACGAGTGAAGGCTAGAGGGACGGGGCCGCCATGCGCACGCTTTTCTATCGCCTTCCGCGCCTCAGTATCCTCGCCATACTGGTCATTCTGGCCGGGGCGATTGGCTCGCTCCTGACACTTGGGCGTCAGGAGGATCCGACGCTGGTGGAGCGCTTCGGCTATGTCCTGACGACGCTGCCGGGGGCCGACGCCGAGCGGATCGAAGCAACAGTCACCGACCCCATCGAGAGCGCGATCCGGGAGCTGCCCGAGGTGGACGAGGTGCGGTCCACCTCCCGCCAGAATGTCTCTCAGATCAACATCTCGATGGATGAGAGCCTGAGTGAGTCGGAAGTCGAGGATGCCTGGACGCTGGTGCGCGGCAAGGTCGACGGAGCGCGGGCGAACCTGCCGCAGGGCACGAGTTTCCCGCGCATTGAGCGGCAATATGTCGGCGCCTCGACCATGCTGGTCTCACTGGTCTGGACGGGCGATGGAGAGCCTGAACTCGCCGTGATGTCCCGTCTGGCGCGCAACCTCTCGGACCGGTTCCAGAACCTGCCCGGCACCGAAGAAACAGAGATTTACGGCTTGCCGCGCGAGGAAGTGCGGGTGGTGGTCGATCCCGAAGCCTTGTCTGCGGCCGGCCTCAGCATGAATGATGCCGCCCGGCTTGTGGCGGCTTCGGATGCCAAGGCGCCGGCAGGGCAGGTGCGCGGCGAGCGGGCCGATGTCGGTATCGAGATTGGCGGTGCTTTCGATGGCATCGCCCGTATCCGCGCCGTGCCGCTGATCCAGCGGGGCGATGGCAGCGCGCTGCGTGTCGGTGACATTGCAGAGGTGCGTAAGGGGATCGAAGACCCGGCCACTGTGATGAACTTCACCAATGGGCGCCGGTCGGTGGTTGTCGGCGCTTTCATTCAGCCGAACCAGCGCGTCGACCAGTGGGCAGAGCGCGCCCGCGCGCTGGTTTCCGAATTCGATACCGCCTCGCCTGCGGCCATCGACGTGCAGCTCGTGTTCGACCAGAGCGAGTATACGGGCGCCCGGTTGAACGGGCTTGCCCAGAACCTCGCCTTCTCATCGGTGATTGTCTTTCTGGCGCTATTTGTCGTGATGGGCTGGCGCGCGGCCTTTGTCGTCGGCGCGGCCCTGCCGCTGACGATCGCGCTGGTGCTTATCCTGTTCAACCTGTTCGGCTATCCGTTGCACCAGATGTCGGTGACGGGGCTTGTCATTTCGCTCGGCCTGCTGATCGACAATGCCATCGTCGTCTATGACGAATACGATCAGGAGCGCGCGCGCGGCCATGGCGTTGTCGAGTCTATCGATATCGCGCTGTCGAAACTGTTCGGGCCGCTTTTTGCCTCAACGCTGACGACGGCGCTGGCCTTTGCCCCGATTGCCCTGATGCCAGGGGCGGCGGGGGAGTTTATCGGCATGCTCGGCGTGTCGGTGATCTTCTCTGTCATCGCGTCTTTCGTCTTGTCGATGACCATCATTCCCTTTCTGGCAGGACGGTTCGACCGGGAGCGCCAGCCGGGCGAGCGCAAGAACTGGCTGCGCGACGGGATCTCCATCGACGCGGTCACGGACGGGTATCGCTGGACAGTTGGGGCGGTGCTGAAATTTCCGCCGCTTGGCCTCGCCATCGGCCTTGTCCCGGCGCTGATCGGCTTTGCGCTTGGTGGAAGTCTTCCGCTTCAGTTCTTTCCGCAGACAGAGCGTGACCAGTTTCAGGTGGAGATCAGCCTGCCGCCAACGGCAACGATATTCGAGGCCGAACGTGCGGCGATGAAGGCGACGGAGCTGCTGCGTGGATATGACCATGTCGAACTGGTCAATTTCACGCTGGGGGAGTCGGCGCCCCGCGTCTATTACAACGCCTTCAACAACACCCAGGGCGTGCCGGGCTTTGCTGCCGGATGGGTCCAGCTTACCGATAACCTCTCCACGCGCAGGATGGTGCGTCAGATTCAGGATGAATTGCGGCTGGAGTTCCCCGGGGCGCAATTTCTTGCACTGCCTTTTGAGCAGGGTCCGCCCGTGCCCGCGCCCATCGAGTTCTATATTCGCGGCGACAATCTCGAGACACTGAACCGGCTGGGCAATGAGACGCGGCGGATTCTGGCCGCGACGCCGGGGGTGACCTATACGCAGGCGAGCCTGCAGATGGGCGCGCCTACTGTGACCATCCGGGCCGATGAGGCCGCGACCGCCATGTCCGGCGCGCGGTTGGCAGGTCTTGCAAGCGATGTTCGCGCAGAGCTGGAAGGCGTTCCGGCAGGCTCCATTCTTGAAGGCATTGAGGAAATTCCTGTCCGCGTGATTGCGCCCGATGCGCGCCGGTCACAGCTTTCAGACCTTCGCGCCATGACGATCGGGGCTGGGCCCATGGGGGCCGGGACGCCGCTCGCCACACTGGGAGAGATGACGCTAGACCCGCAGACCGCCGTTATCACGCGGTTCGACGGGCGGCGGGTGAACCAGATCTTCGGCTTTACCGAGCCCTTTTCGCTGCCCTCGCCCATCCTTGAGAGTTTTCAGGGAGCTCTGGATGAGTCCGGTTTCGAGACGCCGCCCGGCTATGACATCCTGCTTGGCGGTGAAGCGGAAACACGCAGCGAGGCGATGACAAACCTCATGTCGCTGGCGGTCCCGCTCATCATCATCATGGCGGGTGCTGTGACGCTGGTCTTCAACTCGTTCCGTCTCTCCATGCTGATCCTGCTCACGGGGTTCCTGTCGGTGGGGCTCGCCTTCGGAGGGGTGTGGATGTTCAACCTGCCGCTTGGCTTCAATGCGATTGTGGGCTCGCTGGGCTTGCTCGGCATCTCGATCAACAGCTCTATCGTTGTCCTCTCCCTGTTGCAGGGGAGCGCAGCTGCCCGCGCAGACGATGTGCTGGCCCAGCGTGAGATTGTCGTCGATGCGACCCGGCATATCGTGGCAACCACGCTGACCACGATGGGCGGCTTCGTGCCGATCATCCTGACAGGGGATGTGTTCTGGCTGCCGCTGGCGACTGCGATTGCGGGCGGTGTCGCAGGTTCGGCGCTTCTCGCGCTCTACTTTACGCCGGCGGTCTACCGCCTGATGACGATGAAACCCGGCCGCCGGCTGGTCAGCAGACTGCGGGGCGGTCCGTCGGGTCCGGCCCGGCAGCTCTCTTGATTTGCGGCGGCGTCTGGCAGCCAAAACCCGAAACTGATGGCGCCTCTGTAACGCAGCGCTTACCTTTGATGCTATAGTCGCGCGCCCCAGTTGGTATGTTGTGAGCAAGCAAGAGGTATATCCAGCACATGTCGTCAGAGACGGCCCTTGATCTGTCCGAGGTCGACCCGCCGGAGTGGCACGTTCTTGTGAACGGGACCGTGTACGGCCCGTATACGCTTGGCCAGATGCAGGGCTTTATCGGCGAACGGCGGATTGGCCCCGGCACGCAGGTGGCAGAAGGCGATGGCGGGGCTTTCCTGCCGGCCGAGCAGCACCGGCCGCTGATCCCCGCGCTAAAGGATATGCATCTCAGCTCCACCGAGGCAGAGCCCTCCGGCGAACCCTCGAACTATCTCATCATCGCCAAGCTTACCGGTACGGGTGAGATGCAGCTGATCAGCGCGATCAACCGGTTGGGTAAGTTCGCTGAAATTATGCCCGGTGTCTGGGCGCTGCGCTCCAGCGTGAAGCAGGCCAAGTTGCGAGAGCGGCTCCGCCAGACGGTGACGTCTGCCGATCAGGTCATGATTGCAAACGCCTCCACCGGGCGGCTGGCCTGGTTCAATCTGGGGCCAGAAGCCGATGTGCATATACGCCGGGTCTGGGACGCAGAGCTCGACTAGCCGGTCTGTCAGGCCGGCTCAGGCACCTCTGCCGGCGCTGGCGCCGCAACACCGCGGATAAGGTCCGCCGCTTTCTCGGCGATCATGATGGTCGGCGCGTTGGTATTGCCACCGATCAGGGTTGGCATGACCGAGGCATCGACAACACGAAGGCCTTCCAGACCGCGTACCCGAAGGTTCGGGTCCAGGGGTGCGGCGTCATCAGCGCCCATGCGGACTGTGCCGACCGGATGATAGATCGTCTCCCCATACTGGCGGATGAAGGCGTCGATCTCTGCATCGGTCTTCACGCTCTCACCCGGCATGATTTCTTCGCCCCGGATGGCGCTGAAAGCCTCCTGGCCGGCGATATCGCGGCAGATTTTGACGCCCTCGCGCATGGCGCGGCGGTCTTCTTCGGTCGCGAGATAGTTCGGGTCGATACGGGCGTGTTCGAACGGGTCAGCGCTGGCGAGGGTAACATTCCCGCGGCTCTCTGGCCGAAGCTGGCAGGCGTGAATTGTAAAACCGTCCGCCTTCACCTCGGTGCGGGCGTGATCCATCATGATCGCGTTCACATAGTGAAGTTGCAGATCAGGCCGGTCGAGGCCCTCGCGTGACTTCAGGAAGGCACCGGCCTGCAGGAAGTTGTCGCGGCCTGCGCCCTGTTTGCGCAGGAGGTAGTTCAGCCCCACGGCGATCTTCTTCAGACCTGCCTGGCGCGAATAGGCCGAGAGCTTCTGGGTCATCTTGTGAATGACCGTGACGTCCAGATGGTCCTGCAGGTTTTCGCCGACCTGTGCGATGTCCGCCACCACATCAATCCCGTGCTTGCCCAGTTCCCCGGCCGGGCCGACGCCGGAAAGCTTCAGAATCTGGGGCGACTGGACAGCGCCCGCGCAGACCAGAACCTCGCGCTCGGCCCGAATGAACTCGGCCTGCGCGCCCGGCTTGGCGAGGGTTTCGACGCCGATCGCGCGCTTGCCCTCAAACCGGATACGCGAGACGAGAGCCGTGGACATGACTGTGAGGTTGGGGCGTTCCTTGAGGACAGGGTGGAGATAGGCGCGCGCCGTGCTCCAGCGTTCGCCGTCATTGATCGTGCGCTGATAGGGCCCGACGCCTTCCTGCTCGGCGCCATTAAAGTCAGGTGTATAGGGAAAGCCTGCCTGCTGGCCGGACTTGATGAAGCTGTCATAGGCAATGGAATCGAGCGGGCTGTCTTCAACGACGAGCGGGCCGTCGCTGCCATGATGCATGTCCGCCTCGCCGCGATAGCCTTCAGAGCGGCAGAAATAGGGCAGGACATCGGCATAGCCCCATCCGGTCAGCCCGGACTGGCGCCACTGGTCATAATCGCGCGCGTGGCCGCGAATATAGATCATGCCATTGATGGAGGAGGAGCCGCCCCAGCCCTTCCCACGGGGCCACCAGAGCTGACGCTTGTTCATATGTTTCTGCGGTTCGGTGTAGAAGCCCCAATTATGAGGCCCGGCATCCTTGATCAGACCGCCGACGCCCGCGGGCATCCGGATCATGAGGCTCTTGTCCTTACCGCCTGCCTCGATGAGGCAGACCTTTACGTCCGGATCGGCGCTGAGGCGGTTGGCGAGCACGCAGCCTGCGCTGCCAGCCCCAACGATCACATAGTCATATCTTCCAGTATCTGGCATATTTATTCCTCCCTTGGGGGCTCGTTTCCTCTTTGGTGACGATCGTGTCAACTTCTCCGACCGTATCAACCTTTTATGAAGAGACCCGCGGTAGCGTTAAGATTGATTTGTCCATCTGTTTGACAGAAAAAGAGTGCCAGGAGGCCGTAGTGGACGCTCTCAAACAAAGACGGGCTACGGCTCGTACGCCCCGCATGTCGCGAGACGAGCGGCGCCGGAACAAGCGTGTTCTCGTCGAGTTGAACGGACGTTTCCTCGCCGAGGGCAGCCGGGACCAGGGTCTGCTGACCCGTGACGTCTCCTGTGGCGGGGCGCG
>NVWP01000033.1 GCA_002733705.1 Henriciella sp.
ATCGGCCCGCGTCAGCGCGCGGTAGAGCGCGGGGAGGTCTGCCGGATCGTTCTGACCATCGCCATCCAGCGTGCCAATGACACGGCCGCGGGCGGCGCGCACGCCGGTCCGGATGGCCCGGCTCTGCCCGGCATTGAGTCGATGACTGACCACGCGCAGCGCCGGGAAATCGGCTTTCAGGGCCGCCAGGACAGCGCGCGTGTCATCGGTCGAGGCATCGTCGACCATGATCATCTCATAAGCGCGCCCGTCCAGCGCCGCTGCAATCTCAGCGACCAGCGCGCCAGCATTACCGGCCTCATTATGCATCGGCACGACGACAGATAATTCAAGCGTTTCGGCCATGGCCCTTCGCCTTTCAGGAAACTCTGGGCGCTCTCTTTAAGCGCTTCGATGCCTGAGCGAAACCATGGATGCCCGCTGGCACTGCCGCGCGCCGTGCCAAGCGACGAGCTTTGCGCTAGGAGGCAAGGAATGACGGACCACACATCCCTGCCCATCGAAAGCCTGCTTGCCGACATTTGTACCGGGCTCAAGGCCCGAAAGCGCCTCGTGCTTGCCGCCCCGCCGGGCGCGGGCAAGACGACACGTGTGCCGCTGGCGCTCGCCGGGCTGATTGACGGCTTCGAGGCCCTGCCCGGCCGGGTCGTCATGCTGGAACCCCGCCGCCTCGCGGCCCGCATGGCGGCCGAGAGGATGGCGGCGACGCTTGGCGAAAAGACCGGTGGGCGTATCGGTCTGTCGACGCGGATCGAGCGCAAGGTCTCCAGAGAGACTGTGGTCGAGGTGATTACCGATGGCCTGTTCACACGCCGTCTTCTGGCAGACCCGTCGCTGGAGGGGGTTGCCGCCGTCATCTTTGACGAAATCCATGAGCGCAGCCTGAACGCCGACCTCGGTCTGGCACTCGCGCTTGAAGCGCAATCCGTGTTTCGCGAGGACCTGCATATCCTCGCCATGTCGGCGACGCTTGATACCGAAAAGGTTGCAGGCACGCTGGACGCACCTGTCATTGAGAGCGATGGGCGCCAATATCCGGTGGACACGAAATACCTTGGCCGCAACCGGGACCGTATCGAAGACCAGATGGCTGCGGCGATTGGAAAAGCGGTCCGCGCGGAGACAGGCTCGGTCCTCGCCTTCCTTCCGGGCGCCGGGGAGATCCGGCGCACGGCCGAACGTCTCAACAACCTTCCAGGCGATGTCAGCGTGCACACCCTGTTCGGCGCGCTCAGCCCGCGCGAACAGGATGAGGCTGTGCGCCCCGCCCCGGCCGGCCAGCGCAAGGTTGTCCTCGCCACCGACATCGCCGAAAGCGCACTGACGATTGATGGCGTCCATGTGGTGGTCGATTCAGGCCTTGCGCGGGTGCCGGAATTCGAGCCTGCGAGCGGAACGCAAATCCTGCGTACCATCCGGGCGGCAAAGGCGAATGTCGACCAGCGCCGCGGCCGGGCCGGGCGGCTTGGGCCCGGTGTCTGCTACCGGCTGTGGGATGAGGAAGAGACGCGAGGCCTTATTGCCGCGCCCAGCCCGGAAATCCTGAATGCGGACCTTTCCGGCCTTCTTCTTTCGCTGGCTGAATGGGGTGAGGATGATGCCTACAGGCTGACCTGGCTGGATGCCCCGCCGCGCGGACGGCTGGCGGCCGCGCGGGAGGCCCTTATGGCCTATGGCGCACTGGATGAGGCCGGTAAGCTGACCGAGCACGGCAAACGGATGGCCTCCCTGCCGCTGGGCCCGAAATATGCGAGCCTTGTCGCAAGCGCGGACACGGACGGCGAGCGGGCTTTGGCCGCGGAGATTGCGGCGCTGGCCAGCGAGGCGGGGACTGGCGGCAATTCGCCCAATCTGAAAGACAGGCTGGAGGGATTCAGGCGCGATAACAGCCCGCGTGCCAAGGCGCTGAAACGGCAGGCTGAGCGCTGGGCCGGGGGCGCTGCGCCGCAAGGCGATGCCGCGCGCCTGCTGGCAAAGGCATGGCCCGACCAGATTGCCCGGCGGCGTGACGGCTCCGAGACGAGCTATCTTCTCGCCAATGGCCGCGCAGGCGAGCTGCCGGATGGCGGTGGCCTCAACCAGTCAAAATGGATCCTTGTGGCCGACATGGTGGGCGCAGCAGGGCGCGCGCGGATCACGCTTGGCACGCCGATCGGCGAAGCCGAGGTGCTCGCGCTTTACCCGCCCGTCACCGAAGAATGGGCAAGTTTCGATCCGGCAACGCAAGGCTTCAAGGGGCGCCGGGTCAAAGCCATCGGCAAGATCGTCCTGTCTGAAACGCCTTTGCCCAAACCCTCCGGCGCCGCCGCGCGGGCCGCTTTCCTCGATTTTATCCGCGAGAACGGATTTGATGCCGCAGGTCTTGGCGTGCCGGTCCACGCATTTCTGGCGCGGCTGAACCTCATCAGGCGGGGTTTCGAGGACTGGCCGAAGCCTAGTGAAGCCCAGTTGAGGGAAACCGTTGATGACTGGCTTTTACCCGCGCTCGGCGGGGGCGGCTTCCAGCCCCCGTCGGAGGGGACGGTGCTGAACGGCCTCAAACAATCGCTTGGCTGGCCAAAGGCCCAGGAGATCGACACGCTGGCGCCGGCTTCTGTCGTCCTGCCCTCGGGCCGCCAGGCGCCGGTCGACTATCTCGATGACAATGCGCCTCTGGTCGAAGCAAAAGCGCAGGAGCTTTATGGCCTGAGGCGCCAGCCTGCCATCGCTGACGGGCGCCTGCCGGTGACGCTGCAGCTGATCTCACCCGCCGGGCGGCCCATCGCGGTCACCAAGGATATTTCGGGCTTCTGGTCGGGCGGCTACCGCGACATGGCCAAGGATATGCGGGCGCAATACCCCAAACATGACTGGCCGGACGATCCAGCGTCCGCAAAACCCCATGCCGGGATGACGAAAAAGCGGCTAGGGTCGCAGAGCTGACGCCGGAAGTGAAACGCCCTCATCCTGAGCGACGTCGAATGATGAGGGCGATCCGCGAAATTTCCCGCCTCATGGTTCGACTTCGCTCACCATGAGGCTGTGTGTTTTAGTTCGGGCGGCGCTCGTCGCCCCATTCCATGCCCATCGACCGTTTCATCCAGTCCGCGAAAGTCGCCGGCTTTTCGAGCGTTTTCGGGTCAAGGCTGCCATAGGCCACGATCGGGCCTTCAGCCGTTTCAAGACGAACGCCGCTCAGCTTCTGCGCAGAGCCCGTCCAGTTGGAATAGTCAGTGGACGGGTCGAGCAGGAGCATGACTTTCGTACCGCCCGTGCCATCCGCGCGCTTGTCGAAAACGAGGCCATAGCATTTCTCACGGGCGAGACCGCCGGAATGGGCCTGACGCTTTCCGTCGAGCAGCACCTCGTCCCACAAGAGGTTACGGCGCCACTGAAGAACGTGCATCTGCTCGTCATCGGTGACGATCTTGATATCGACCTGATGCAGGCCGACGCGGACCAGTTCTGCGCGCATGGGAGGCTTCCTTCTCGTTATTATCGAAAATCGATAATAAGCATGAGGGAGGCTCCGTCAACCGGAAAACAAAAAGGCCGGACATTCCGGTCCGGCCTTTTTTCGAATTCAGGTGTCTGGACGCTCTACCGGCCTGCCAGCCGCAGGAAGCGGTCGCGCATGTCCTTGTCCGTCTTGAAGACGCCGGTGAACTGGGTCGTAATGGTCGAGACGTTCGGATGGTGCACGCCGCGAGTGGTCATGCACTGGTGAACCGCATCGATCAGGACCGCTGTGCCTGCAGGCGCGAGGCTTTCGGTAATGGCGTCGCAGATCTGCGCGGTCATCGTCTCCTGCGTCTGCAGCCGTTTGGCGAAAATCTCGACCACGCGGGCGATCTTGGAGATGCCGACCACGGCCTGGGTCGGCATATAGGCGACATAGGCGGTGCCGAGGAACGGCGCCATGTGGTGTTCGCAATGGCTGACCACATCAATCTCGCGCAGCATGACCATGTCGTCATAGCCCTGCACATCGTCAAAGGTGCGCGAGAGGTATTTGACCGGGTCTTCCTCATAGCCCTGGAACCACTCCTTATAGGCGTTCACGACGCGCTTCGGCGTGTCGAGAAGGCCTTCGCGGCGCGGGTCATCGCCAGCCCATGCGAGCAGAACGCGTACAGCCTCTTCGGCTTCCTGCTGTGTCGGCCGTTTCACGGGGTCCATGTGATCCCGGTTTTCATCTTTTGTGATGGCATCCATCGCCTGCTAATCCTGTTGCTGAGGGACGGGGGTCGAGCCAGATGTTCTGTAGGTGCGCCCTTAGCACCTCAATACCGGACTTAACGCCCGCCCAGATTATTCCCTCAGGGCGTCATACTCCCAGATAGTCCAACTCGATCACTATTTCCAGAAAGAGCGGCTGTTGCCGCTGCGGCATAAGCTTTCACGTAAGGCTCACGTTAAGATTAAACACCTCTGATGCCGCGGACTGAAAAGACCCGGGCACCTATTAGCGGCAAACGGCATGCGACGAATTTTCCGGTATTATGCGATTGGTTTTCTCTTCGTCTTTGTTGGCCTCTTCGCGTTTTATCTCAGCCAAGCAACTGGACTGGTGGACCCGACAGGGCGCGACCTCATCGGCCGGGACTTCGTAAATTACTATTCCGCCAGCAGGCTGGTTCTTGACGGCCATGAAGAGACCTTGCTGAAAGTTTCAGAGTACCGGACCTATCTCGAAACTCAGTATGGCATCGCGCTCTGGCTGAACTGGTCGTATCCGCCTCACTACCTCTTCTTTGTCTTTCCGCTGGCTCTGCTTGGCTATCTGCCAGCCTATGCCGTCTGGGTGATACTGGGCGGCGGGCTTTTCATAGTGCTGACCTGCCTTAGCCTCGACAGGGGGCGCAAAACCATGATTGGCTACGGCAGTATCGCGCTTGCTTCGCCAGCCTTCATTGCGAATTGCGCCTTCGGCCAGAATGGGTTCATCACCGGCACCCTCCTTTACCTGGGCGTAAGACTTGCCGCGACACGGCCTGTTCTTGCCGGTGCCTGCCTCGGCGCCCTGACCGTAAAACCGCAGCTCGGCCTTCTCATCCCGCTGTTTCTGGTGTTGCGCGGCCACTGGCTGGTCATAGCTTCAGCCGCCGTCACCAGTATCGTGATGATTGGCCTGTCAGCGCTGATCTTCGGAATTGAGATGTGGCAAGGCTATATCGATTACGCCCTGCCCTATCAGCGCGTTGTTGCAGAAGAGGGCACGGGCCTGTTCCTGAAGATGATGCCGACCGCATTTGCGCTAGGCCGCCTTCAGGGATGGGATGCCTCAGCCGCGATGCTGCTGCAGGCGCCCTTTTCGCTGCTTGCGTTTGGCCTTGTCGTCTGGGCGTTCCGCAGACCATCTGCTGACGCTGGAGCAGAACAGGCGCTACTCATCGTCTGCGTATTCATGTTTTCGCCCTACTCTTTCAATTATGACATGACGGCGCTGGTTCCTGCGCTTTTCCTGCTGTTGGCGCATGAAACAGAAGGTGGTCGACACGGGCTCAACAGGCTCACGTTGATAATGGCGGGGCTTTACCTTCTCCCTTTACTGACATTCATTGCACCATTTGGACCGGTGACCATTGCGGCCAGTGCGCTGGTATTGGCGCACCGCATTGAAGAAACACACGCAAACAAGTCAGACATGATGCGACATGGCGCGGTCGATTGACGTAAAAGCTGTTTTGCGTTCAAGCAGCGGCTCAGCCATCCAGATGAAGCCGCGCCGCAGAAGAAAAACCGATATGTCCCTCAAACTCTACAATACGCTCGGGCGTGAGAAACAGGTTTTCGAGCCGCAGGACCCTGCGCGCGTCACGCTCTACGTCTGCGGGCCGACGGTCTATAACTATGCCCATATCGGCAATGCGCGTCCGCCTGTCGTGTTCGACGTGCTCTTCCGCCTGCTGCGGCGGACCTATGGCGAAGCCTCGGTCGTCTATGCGCGCAATATCACCGATGTCGAGGACAAGATCATCGCCCGCTCGCGCGAGGAAGGGCGGCCGATCCCGGAGATCACGCAGAAATATGCAGCGATCTACAATCAGGACATGGCCGCGCTGAACGTCCTGCCGCCGACCATCGAGCCCTGGGCGACCCGGAATATCGACGGCATGGTGCGCCTGACCCAGCAGCTTGTGAGCAAGGGCTATGCCTATGCGGCCCCATCCGGCGTCTTCTTCGACGTTACGCAGATGGAGGATTATGGCAAGCTGTCGGGCCGGAAGATTGAGGACAATGAGGCGGGCGCGCGTGTCGCTGTCTCAGAGGAAAAACGCAACCCCGCCGACTTCGCGCTCTGGAAATTCGCCAAGGAAGGCGAGCCTGAAGAGGCAACCTGGGACAGCCCGTGGGGCCGGGGCCGTCCCGGCTGGCATATCGAATGCTCGGCCATGATCGCCGCGCATCTTGGCAAGACAATCGACATTCATGCGGGCGGCATCGACCTTCAATTCCCCCACCATGAGAATGAGATCGCCCAGTCCGAATGCGCCCATGGCGAGCCGATGGCGCGCTACTGGCTGCACAATGGCTTTCTCGACATGGAGGGCGAGAAGATGTCGAAATCACTCGGCAATGTGAAACTGGTGCACGACCTGATCGAAGACTGGCCGGGCGAGGTGCTGCGCTTTGCGCTTCTTTCGGGCCACTACCGCGCGCCTCTCGACTGGACACGGGATCTGCTCGAGCAGTCGAAGACGACGCTTGGCCGGGTCTATGGCGCCTTGCGCCGCGTCTGGGCGGCCGAAGGCGGGCAACCCCGGGACACGAGTATCGACAAGGCTTTGAGCGATGACCTCAACACGCCGGTTGCCCTGTCTGAACTGTCGCGGCTGGCGTCGGAGGCCAATCTCGCCGCCGATGCGAAGGATGAGGCCCGCATGGCTGCGGCGCGGGCTGACCTGCTGGCGGCGGGCGAGAAGCTTGGCCTGCTGACCCTGACACCCGCCGAATGGGAACAGGGCGGCAGCGATGATGACAAGGCGCGTATCGACGCGCTGGTCACTGCCCGCCTCGAGGCCCGCAAGGCGAAGGACTGGGCGGAAGCCGACCGTATCCGCGACCAGCTTGCCGCCGAGGGCATTGAGGTCATGGACGGTGCTGGCGGCTCCACCTGGCGCCGCATCTGACGCTTTTGCGGATTGGCCGCCTAATCCTGCGAGGACTCCAGCTCTGATATGATCAGGGTCGCATCCTGCAGCGAGCCTTCGTCATAGGTGCCGACCCAGATGTCGTAGAGACCGTCCTGCCCCGGATCGAACCGGAGGGAAGGGTTATGGCTCGGACCGCCATCGTCATCGCAGACCCAGTTACCCTCTGGCGTATTGACTACCAGCGTCGTGTCATAGGCCGACCGCACCGTGATGATGAGCGGCAGCGAGCCTGAGCCGCTATCATAGATGAGATCATAATCAGGTGCCTCGGCGACATAACCGGTACACCCGCCGCCAAGCGCACTGCTGGCATCGAGACTGCCGCCCGCCTGCATCTCCACCTCATGCGGATCCGGCTCAAAACCTGCGCTGAGCTCGATCATGCCGTAGCTCGGCTCCAGCGTATAATCCTGGGCTGCCGCCCCAGCGGCGAATACCAGGGCCCCCAGAGATAAGGCTACAGTAGAAACGTTTTTCATGACGTCCCCCTCATTTACTCACCGAACCAGACCGTAGCGTCCAACCCCGGCGAGGCAATGGACGTCCATAAATATTCGCAAATACTTCGTGGAAAGTCTTCCCGGCGCAGCAGACGAATAGCGCCCTGCGTGTACGGTTTGCCTATATTCGCGCGCTGGCCTAGTCAGGAACCTTCAGATGAGGCACGCATCGCGGGTTCGCCAGACATGACGCAGGTCCATAATCTTCGCTCGCTGCTGCACTCGCTGGAAACGCGCACGACCGGCGATGAGGTCACGATCGCCGATCTGCTGGATGCCGTTGGCCGGCGATCCTATGGGCCGGTTCTCCTCCTGCTTGGTTTCATCGCGATAAGCCCGCTCACCCTTGTGCCCGGCGCCAACTGGCTTGTGGCGCTCGTCACGCTGATCTTTGCCATGCAGATCGTGCTCGGCCTGAAATATCCCTGGCTGCCGAAACGCGCGCTGAAGGTCAGCTTTCCAAGGAAGTACCTGCTCACTGGAATCAACAGCGCGGAAAAGCACGTGTATGTGGTGGACCAGATCCTGAAACCGCGTCTGATCTTTCTGACCCAGATCCCCTTCATCAATATTGCCGCGCTGGTCTGCGTCGCTGCGGCCCTGATCACCTTCCCGCTCGGTCTTGTGCCCTTCGGCCCTCTCCTGCCAGGGCTCACCATTCTCTTCTTTGGCCTGGCGCTGACCGCCCGCGACGGGGTGGTGATCCTGCTCGCAATGGGCAGCCTGGCCGGCGCCACCGTCCTGCTGATCCGCATTCTGCCGCGTGTGATGAATTTTCTCGGCATATGAAGCCGGTCGCGCGCTTTGACTTGATCTTGAGACCTTTCAGGGCGATCTAGGGCCCATGAGCGCAGAGCTTTATCATAACCGCGTGCTGGAACTGGCTGCCAATATCCCGAATGTCGGGACGCTGGAGGACGCTGACGCGTCCGTCGAGAAGGTCTCGCGCGTCTGTGGGTCAGTCGTCCGGGTGGATATCCGTCTCAGCGAGGATGGCGAGACGGTCGAGGCCATTGCCGTCGATCCGAAAGCCTGCGCGCTCGGACAGGCGGCGACGTCCGTCCTGGCCGAAAACATCGTTGGCGCACCGGTCGATGAAGTCCTGGCTGCGCGCGACGCGCTGCGCGCCATGCTGAAAGAGGCGGCCGATCCGCCGGCTGGCAGGTTCGCAGAGCTTCGCCATCTGGCAGGCGTTGCCGACTACCCGCCGCGCCACACCTCCACCATGCTGGCCTTTGAGGCCGCCTGCGAAGCCATCGAGACGGCACGAACTAAGCGGGCTGCGGCGGCATAAGCGTGACCGCCGTAGCCGAGAGGCCGCCAGAAGCTGACCATGCCACAGCCTTAGCGGGTTGAGGGCGGCCCGACACGCGTCTAGAACCGCTTTCGACGAAACAGGCAATTACCGGCAACCGCGCCCATGTCCGCACTTCGCAGGAAGGCCGCCCACGCGGCCCTGAAAACGTACAAGCTGACCCTGTCCCCGGCCTTTCAGGTCTTTGGGGCGCAGTGCCGCCATGCGCCGTCCTGCAGCGAATACTGCGCTGAGTGCGTTTCCCGTCATGGCTTCTGGACCGGCGGATGGATGACGCTGGCCAGGCTTTCGCGCTGCCGCCCCGGCGGCTCGAGGGGCTATGACCCTGTTCCAGAGACAGCAGACACGACACCTTTCTGGGCACCATGGCGTGCCGGGGACTGGGCCAGAACAGAGCGGCCCTTCCCCGATGCCGGCCCCGGAATGAACTGAAAAGCAAAACCAATGATCAATGTAACGCTCCCCGATGGATCGCAGCGACAGTATGAAGACGGCGCAAGCCCGGCAGATGTTGCTGAATCCATTTCAAAATCGCTCGCCAAGGCGGCGCTGGCCGCCAAGGTGAATGGCGAGATGTACGACCTCAACCGCCCGCTGGAAGGCGACGCCGAGGTCGCCATCGTCACCGCAAAGGATGAGGATGGGCTGGACCTCATCCGTCACGACGCCGCCCATGTGCTCGCGCAGGCGGTTCAGGAGCTCTATCCCGACACGCAGGTTACGATCGGCCCGGTGATCGATGACGGCTTCTATTACGACTTTGCCCGCGAAACGCCTTTCTCCACGGAGGATTTCGAGCGCATCGAGAAGAAGATGGAAGAGATCATCGACAAGGACTACCCGATCACGCGGGAAGTCTGGTCGAAGGATGAAGCCATCGAGACGTTCAAGAAGATCGGCGAAGACTATAAGGCCCAGATCATCGACGACATCATCCCGCCGGGCGACCCCATCACGGTCTACAAGCAGGGCGACTGGTTCGACCTCTGCCGCGGCCCGCACCTGCCCTCGACCGGTAAACTCCCCAAGGCGTTCAAGCTGATGAAGCTTGCCGGGGCCTATTGGCGCGGCGACAGTAATAATGAGATGCTGCAGCGCATGTACGGGACGGCCTGGGCGAATGAAAAGGACCTCAAGGCCCACCTGGTACGTATCGAGGAAGCGGAAAAACGCGACCACAGGAAGCTCGGCCAGCAGCTGGACCTCTTCCATCTCCAGCCAGAGGCGCAAGGCTCGGTCTTCTGGCACCCGAAAGGCTATATGATCTGGCGCCAGCTGGAGGCTTATATCCGCCGCCAGCAGGACGAGGACGGCTATCTGGAAGTGAAGACGCCGCAATTGCTGAATTCGGTCTTCTGGCAGCAGTCCGGCCACTGGGACAAGTTCCGCGAGAACATGTTTGTCGTGCCTGACGAAATCCCGTCCACGGACGATGAGGGGCCCATCCTCTCGGGCGATGCGGACCTTATGGCGCTGAAGCCGATGAACTGCCCGGCACACGTGCAGATCTTCAAGCACGATCAGCGCTCCTATCGGGACCTGCCGATCCGCATGGCGGAATTTGGCTGCTGCCACCGCAACGAGGCGCATGGCGCCCTGCACGGCCTGATGCGGGTGCGTCAGATGACGCAGGACGATGCGCACATCTTCTGCCGCGAAGACCAGATCGCAGACGAGACGCTGCGTTTCCTGAAACTCTTCGAACGCGTCTACAAGGATTTCGGCCTGACCGAGATTTCCTACAAGCTCGCCACGCGCCCGGAAGTCCGCGGCGGCACGGACGAGAACTGGGACCGCGCCGAGGGGGCGCTGGCCGATGCGCTGACGGCGGCAGGTCTCGATTTCGACTATGCCGAGGGTGAAGGGGCCTTCTATGGCCCGAAACTGGAATTCCATCTGACGGACGCCATCGGCCGGACCTGGCAGTGCGGCACCTTCCAGCTCGACTATGTCCTGCCTGAGCGCCTGGACGCCGAATATACCGGCTCTGATGGCAACAAGCACCGCCCGGTCATGTTGCACCGTGCCGTATACGGCACGTTCGAACGCTTCATGGGCATCCTGATCGAGAACTATTCCGGGGCCTTCCCGATGTGGCTCGCCCCGACGCATGTCGTGGTGGCGACGATTACGTCTGAAGCGGACGAGTATGCCGAAAAGGCTGCTGCGCGGCTTCGCAAGGCGGGGCTTCGTGTCGAGGTCGATACGCGCAATGAGAAGATCAACTACAAGGTCCGGGAGCACTCGCTTCAGAAGGTGCCAGTGATCGCGGTCGTCGGTGCCCGTGAGGCCGAGGAAGGCACGCTTGCGCTGCGCCGTTTCGGCTCCAAGGGCCAGACGATCCTCAGCCTGGAGGAAGCGGCCTCCACGCTCGCGGACGAAGCGACGGCGCCCGACCTCAAGCGGCAGGGAGCGGTCTGATATGTCACAGGCACGGGGGTCCGGTTACGCGGTCGTTCTGGCGGCCGCTTTTGTTCTCTGGGTCCCCGTCGCCCTCTTCGGCGCGCAGGGCTATTCCGGTCTGATCGGCCTCACCGGTATAGCCGCAGCTTTCTTTGCCCCCCTGCGCAAGACGAACCTTATCGTGATCGCGGTGGCCGCGCTCGTGCTCTGGTCTGCCTTGAGCAGCCTGTGGTCGCCCGAGACCGGCAGCGCGGTGGCTGGCGCACTTTCGGATGGCGATTTCAATGTGGATGCGGCAGGCGTTCGGATCCTGCTGACGGCGCTTGCCGGCACGCTGACACTGGCGGCGGCGCTTCGCATCCCGCCGGGAAGAGGACGCAAGTCGCTCTTTATTGTCGGGGCCATGCTAGGCGTTCACGGACTGCTCACGCTGGCCATGGCACTTCTGCCGGACACGACGTTGAGCATCTACGCTCCGTTCAGCGACCCCCACATTGAAGCCCCGCAGAATATCCTGCGCAGTGCAAATGCCTTCCTGATCGGTATTCCTATCCTGCTGGGCCTGGCCTGTGCCTTTGCCGGACGCTCCAGCGTCGCTGTCTGCCTGACGCTGCTGGCCATCTCTTTCGTGGCCTTCCTCCAGCTTGGCTCGGACGTGGCCCTGCTCGGGATCGTCACCATTTCCATCTCGATTGGCCTCGTCCTGATCTTTGTCCAGCTGGGTTTTCGCATCCTGATGTGCGTCATTGCGACCGTCATCCTTGTTTCACCCGTGCTGCTTGGCGTCGGGGGGGCCGCGCTCTCTCGCACGGATGTGCCCCTGCCCTCTTCGGTGCAGTCGCGGGTCTGGGCCTGGCAGCTTACGGCGGAAAAGATTCCGGACCGCCCGCTGACCGGACACGGCATCGAAGCCTCCAAGGAATGGCGCGACACATTCGGCGACCGGCCCGAACTGCTTCGCCAGATGATCCACAGCACCGGCGTCGATGATGGACGCTGGGAGGTCTACCGCATTCTTCCGGGCCACCCGCACAATATGGGCCTGCAGCTCTGGGGCGAGACAGGGCTGATCGGTGTTTCGCTCGCGATTGCAGTGCTTCTGATCATCGGCTGGCGTCTGCCCCCGCCGGGCGACATGCCCATTCCAACACGGATCGCGGCTGCCAGCCTGATCGGTGCCTCCTTCGCCCTGTTCAGCCTCTCCTATAGCGTCTGGAATGAGGCTTTCTGGGCCACGATCGGGGTTGCGGCGGCCGGTGTCATCCTGCTCGACAGGGCCACACGACCGGAGGAAACGCCAGAGCCATGACGCCTCCGGTCACGACCGCCATCGTCGTGAGTTACTATACCGGCCCGCGGCTCAAGGAGTGTCTCTATGCACTCGCCAGCGACCCGGCAGTGACCGCAATCCATATCGTAGACAATGGGAATCCCGAGTCGATGCGGCGCTGGCTCCATGGGTTTGCAGACGCGCGTCAGGGCGTGAAACTCATCGACGCAGGCGAAAATATCGGTTTCGGCGCGGGTGTTAATCTGGGGGCAGAAGGCGCCGCAGACGGCCACCTTCTCATCATCAATCCTGACGCCGTCCTCAAACGCGGCAGTGTCGAGGCGATGGCAGAGGCCATGGCGGGCGCGCCTGCGCCGTGCATCATTGGCGGCAGGATTTTCGATACCCACGGCATCGAGGCGCGCGGCCCGCGCCGAAGGCGTCTCACCTTGTGGCGGGCGCTGACGAGCTTTGCCGGCTGGAACACCTGAACGCTGGAGAAGACGCCGGCGCCGGAGGGGGCGGTTCCTATGGATGTGGTCTCAGGCGCGCTGATGTTTACACGGGCCGAAGACTTCAGGACGCTGGGCGGATTCGATGAGGAGTTCTTCCTGCATGTCGAAGATGTCGACATCTGCAGGCGCGCCCATGAGGCCGGCGGATCCGTTATCTACACACCGCTTGCCGGCGCATTGCATTATGGTGCTACCTCCGAGGCCCCTGCCCGGCGGGTCGCCCGCAACAAGGCCGACAATCTCATTCTCTATTTCAGGAAATACGCGTCGAACCCGTTCGAACGGCTGATCATTTCAGCGCTTGCGCCGCTCCTGCGCTTCGCAATTACATTTCGCACGCCTGGTCAGGGCTGAAAGTCGGAGGGCGGCAGGGGCGCGGTCTCCTCGGCAGCCGGCTCCACCAGACGGGAGATGTCGGGCGCGAACTCCTGCCAGTCATATTCGGTCAGGCGAAACGCATAGGGTTCCGCGCGGTCATTGATGGTACGCGCGCGGCGTGCGCCCTCGCCGGCCTCAATGGCGCGGAAAGTGACCCAGAACCCGTCGTCCTGCTGCCAGGCGCGAAGGTCGATCTCCAGCCCGTCAAAGGTCTGGCTGATATGACGCGAAACCGCCCGGCCCGTCAGCTCCTCGACCGGCTTGACGTCCAGCGGCGCAAGCCGCGTGACCGCCAGGGCCGTAGTGGAGACCGCAAGCGGGTTGGTCACGACATAATCCTGATAGGGCGGAGCCGGCCTGAAGCTTCGGGCATCGCTGCCTGGCTCGCGGGTGAGATAGACCGACTGCCCGGAGCCGTCAGTGAGGCGGACAGCCGAGACGGCAGAGGGCTCGATATCGACGATGTCGAGGTCCAACCAGGCCTCGCGCGTTCGCATGGGCGGCAGCTCGCCCCGCACCCGGAAGGCAATCATCTCATCGGGCATCCGCGCATAGGTATACTGGTTACGCCGGCCCGTAATCATTTCTGCGGTCTTGGCGCCGTCACTTGCAAAGACCTCCACCAGAGTCCCGTTTCCATCCTCGCGTGGGTCGCCCAGTGAGAGAAACGACATGCGCTCCGGTGTTGAGGTCCGCCGCTCTCCCCAACTCAGCGTCTCCAGGCCTGCGAGCAGGGTATCGATCTGGTCCTGTATGACCGGATAGTTGCCGGACTCGGCCAGTACCCAGCCCTCGTCACCCTTAACAAGCGTGTAGGCGCCATCCGCCTGCGTTACGCGGATACGCGCAATCTCTCCCTTTATGGCAGAGAAATTCGTCAGCACCGGATTGCCGGTCCGGGGACTGGACGTGCTGCCGGAGGCATTAAAGAGCGCCATCAGGACATAGAGAATCCAGAGCGCAGCCACGGCGATGGAAAGGCGCTGGACCAGGATGGCACGTTTGCGGTCGAGGCGGCGGCTCATGCGCTGAGACTCCGGCGCCGGCGCCACCAGACAAAGAGACCGATCGCCCCGATCAGAAGCGGCCCCGCGAAGATGTTGATGAATTTCAGCCAGGCTTCGAGCGCGTCGATGTCGCGGCGAAAGTCGCGCTCGATGGCACGCAGGCGTTCGCGCGTCTCGGTCACTTCCATACGAAGGCGTGAAAGCTCTTCCTGTTGGTCCGGGGTCAGATTGGCCCCAGTGGCTGTATCGATGCTGACCGCCTGTGAACCGCCGGTCTGGAGCAGCTCTTCAAGGCGGGCCTCGGTCTCCGCCAACTGCGTTTCCAGCTGGCCCTGCTCATCGAAAAACTCGGTCTGGGCCTCGTCGCGCATACGCTCAACGCGTGTCATGGTCCGTCGGCTGGAGGCGCGCGCCCTGAGGCTAAGCAGGCTCGCCTCGCCTGACAGCATGTCGAGAACATTCATGAGGAGCGCGCCATTGTCGGCAAAGGCGCTCTGGCGCTGTAGATCGATATAGAGACCATCATCGACGAGGTCGGCATCCGAGAAGACAAGCACTTCGGCAGGCTGTTCGCTGGAAGCGATATGCGGCTCTGCGTTCGCAATGGCGCGGGCCGCGAATTCGGCCATGACAGGGTCTTCCGGCAGTTCGGGATCGGGCGCCCCGTCCGGAAAGGCAGAGACCAGCGTGCCATGGACCCGAACCGCAAGGGCTTTGGCCCCTTCAAGCGGCTCATAGAGCGCCAGCGACTCTTCCACGGTGAGATCCTTGACCGCCTCATCGGCCTCTATCCACGAGGGCGCAGGCCCTGTTTCGATCAGAACCTCCTTGTCGATGGGAGAGTCTTCATCCAGCACCAGCGCCCCCGGGGACGCGAAATTGACAGAACGCGAGAGGTGCGCGGTCAGGATGCTTTCCTGGGACATCATCGCGGGCGGCGTCGACACATAGAGCGGATGGCGCACGATGCCGGTCCGCCCGCTGCCCGTCGGGGCCTGTATGGGCAGTGCCGTTTCTGTATCGGCAACCGCGTCCGGCGCGAGGCTCACACCCCAGACCGGGCCGAACCGGCCCAGATCGGAGCGTATGTGACGCTCCACCAGCCGGCTCTGTGGTTTCGGCGAGGTTTTTGCCGCGGGATCGACAAGGATCGCCGCGCGTCCGGTTCGCAGGATGAACTGATCGACAAGCCAGGACTGCCACTCCGACAGTCCCGGCGGATGGATCATGATGAGCGCGTCCATATCCTGCGGCAGTTCGAAGAAATCTTCCTCGATCTGGACGATGTCGAATGTGCGCTCCATTTCCCCCCGCAGAGAATAGCCGCCCTCCTCTTTCATGCCGGGCAGGGTCGTCAGCACACCGATCAGAGGAGCTTCCGGCCGGTCCAACCGCGCCACAAGGCGGGTCAGATCATATTCCAGCGTCTCTTCCTGGTCGGGTGACAGGAAGTCCAGCACGCGTTGTTCGTCGACTGAATTGCGTCCGATAATGCCGAAATAAAGCGGGTCATCCCCCTCGGTATCGACCGCCCGGATGCCGGCTGCGAGCGCTTCATCCTCTGCCTGTGAGAAAGGCTGCGGGTCGATTTCCTCGATCCGCAGCTGGCTGCCGGCCACGGCCTTGTAGGAATCGAGAAGCTCTCTCACGCGGGAAGCATAGGCGCGGATTTCAGGATAATCCTGACCGACACTGCGGGTGTAGACGAAAGTGATCTCAACAGGCTCGCTGAGCCCTCGCAGCACATCCGCGGTCTCATCGGACAGCGTGAAGAGGTGGTTTTCTGTGAAGTCCACTCGTGCCGGCCGCGCCAGCGGATAGACGATCAGCGTCGCGGCGACGAAAAGTGCCACGATAAGAGCCGTTGCGGCAGGCAGGAAGCGGCGCGGCGTCATCAGGCCACCGCCCGCTTGTGCGCAACCCAGACCGTGTTGAGCGACAGCCAGAGAGCGATCACCCCGCAGAAATAGAGGAGGGCCCGCAGCTCCAGCACGCCGCGCTGGGCGGTCTCGAAATAGGTCAGGAAGGAGAACTGGGCGACAAGCTCACCGGCGCCGGGCCCGATGAGGCCCGAAATCGCCCCGAGCAGCATGGGCCAGCCAGCCGCCGTAAACATGAAAGCCACCACGATCCCGGCGATATAAGCCAGGACCTGGCTGGAAAAGAGCGATGACATGGCCGCCCCGATGGACAGGAAAGCACCCGCCATCAGCAGGCTTGTCAGATAGGTGATGGCAATCGCGCCATTATCGGGTGCGCCGAGATAGTTCACCGTGATCCACATCGGGAAGGTCAGCACAAGCGAGAGCGCCGCAACAGTCCAGGCCGCCAGCAATTTGCCTGCGGCCAGACCGAACAGGCTGACGGGGAGGGAAAACAGGATTTCGGTTGTGCCAAGGGCTGCCTCATCGGCCCATAGGCGCATGGAGAGGGCCGGCAGAAAGATCATGTAGAGCCAGGGGTGCCAGTAGAAGAAAGGCTGCAGGTCGGCGAGCCCGGTATCGAAGAAGCGGGAGGCTTCCCAGGTGAAAACGCCAAGCAGCATCAGGAAAATCGCGACGAAGACATAGGCAAGCGGCGTTGCAAAATATGCCCGCACCTCGCGGATATAGCTCGCCCGGAGGCTTGTCAGCATGTCGGCAATCCAGACCTTCATACGGTTTCGGTCTCCTTGCGCGACACAAGCTCTATGAAGGTTTCTTCAAGTCCGCCACTGGACCGCTGGGCAAGTTCCTCAGGCGTGCCATCTGCGACGAGCCGCCCATGATCGATGATCACCGCGCGCGTGCACATGACAGACACTTCCTCCAGCGTGTGGGTCGAGATGAGGATGGCCTTCTCTTTTGCCATGCGCGAGATCAGGGCGCGGACCGCGCGTTTCTGGATCGGGTCGAGGCCATCTGTCGGCTCATCCAGGATGAGCACGTCGGGATCGTGAAGCAGGGCACCCGCAAGACCGACGCGGCGGCGATAGCCTTTCGACAGGGTGGATATCTGTTTGTTGAGAACCGATCCGATGCGGGCATCGGCCACCACACGTTCAATTGCGGCGCGGCAGTCCCGCCGCGTGATGCGGTGGGCGGCGCAGAGGAAGTTCAGGAAATCGCGCGGTGTCATATCGGGATAGAGCGGCGCGCCTTCAGGCAGGAAACCAAGCCGGCGCTGGGCCTCACGGCGATCGGCCACAATCGAGTGGCCCGCAATCATGACGTCGCCTGAGTCCGGCTCTATGACGCCCGCGACGATACGCATTGTCGTCGACTTGCCCGCACCGTTCTGGCCGAGAAAGCCAAGCACCTCGCCCTTTTCCAGGCTGAAACTGACGGAATCGACCGCAAACCGGCCGTCAAAGGATTTCGAAAGCTGCTTCAGTTCGAGCATGTCGGGATCCGTAGCGACTCGCTACGTGCCTGACTAGCGGGCACCGCAGGCTCTGACCAGAGCAGGCAGCAACGGTCCCAGACAAATCTCGAAAATTTGCCGCTTACGGATGAATTGTGAAGGGAAGGTGTCGGATAACGGTTACAGGTGCCCCGGGGGGCTGGGGGGGCTGATGGGTCCGGGAAACCTGCTGGACACCGTCATCCGACAATTGCAAACTGTCGTCTATCGATGTCTGCGGCAAGGCCAGATTGAGGCTAAAACCTGTCTTTCTCATTACAAATGAGACAGAATGAACATCTACAGGAAGGGAGACGTTCAAGCTTTCATGGGTAGCGTAACACGACTCCAGGCAGCCAAGTCGCCAAAAACCGCGTTTCACCGCACCGAAATGTCGGCCATTCTCGACGTATACGGAAAGATGGTCATGGCAGGAGAGGCCAAGGATTATGCCATTGGCATGTTTGAGGATCACGCCGTCTTCGCCATCTTTCGCCGTCATGCAGAAGCGCCGACCTGGCGGATCGAGAAAGTGCCGGCCCTGCGAAACCAGCAGGGCGCCTTCATTGTCTATGGCAGTCAGGATCAGGTGCTAAAGCGCGGGCACGACATCCGGACCGTTCTCAAGGTCTTCGAAACCCGACGCTTCGAAGTCATCAGCAGCAGCCGCAGCTAGGCTGGTCCAGGGCTAAAGCGGACGCCCGCCAAACACCTTCTGAAGGATGCCCAGCATCCCCTTGAACTGCATGCCGCCATCGCTGACAGCGAGCGCCATACAGACCCCGTCATCATCGCCCACAGGCGTGTGCGTGTCGTCGGGTGTGTTGAAGGCGAGGTCGCCGGGCCCGTAGCTGCCGGTCTCATCGCTGAAGCCGCCCCGAACGACCAGGGTCAACTCGTTTCCGAAATGCGAATGGCTGGGTACCGATGCGCCGGGTTTGATGCGGTACAGATGGGCGCTTCCGGCAGACGTCCTTGAAATATCCAGGCGGCTGACCCCGCCTGTAAGGCGCTTCCAGCCGCCGCGTACACAGGATTCCAGTGCCTTTTCGCGAAGCGGTTCGGGAAGAGTCATGATCTCGTCCAGACGCTCGCTTGCCATTTGGGCGGCCTGCCGGCTGTCAGCCTCCTCCTCAAGCTCATCAATCGCATGCAGGGTCTTTTCATAGGCATTCGGGGCAAGACGCGTCTGCGCCTCGCGCTCGAAAAAGATGCCCGACAGTGTCTCTGCCTGTGTCAGGTGCGCGCGGATGTCAGGACGGATCGCGGCCTGCGTTTCGACCAGCAGCGCAAAGGACGGGCTGAGTGTGCCGGCTGCATAGGCCGAATAGAGTTCTGAAAGCTGGGACGACATTTCCGGCAAAGCGCTTGCGCCTCTCTCTCGCATTTCCATAACGCGTTCGTGTTACCGAACTCGATATTGAGCAGGCATCGACAAGGTCAAGAAATTGCTGGCATGAGAGGTGCGTTACGCGGGTCAGTCGCGCTTGATAACGCCGCGAAGCTTGTCGAAGGCAAGACGGATACGCGACTTGACCGTCCCAAGCGGCAAACCGAACGCTTCTGCGATTTCAGAATGCGAAAGGCCCTCATAAAAGGCTGCTTTCAGCAGGTCGAGCTGTTCGGCCGGCAAAATGTTGAGCTGCTCGCGCACCTGCGCTTCAAGCTGGCTTTGCGACAGCGTCTCGAACGGCGCCGGCTCCGGGGCCGGCTGCAGCATGGGCTCATCCGGCGACAGCTCCGGCTTGGCATGACGGCGGAAGAGGTCAATCTGGCGGTTGCGGGCAATCCGGAAAATCCATGTGGAGACGGAGGCCTGGCGGGAATCGAACTGCCCAGCCTTGCGCCAGACGGTCAGCATGACATCCTGAACGATCTCTTCGGCCTGGGCATCGCTGGCGCCCATCCGCATCAGATAGGTCTTCAGGCGCGGGCCAAAAAATTCAAACAGCGTGCCGAACGCCCTGCGGTCACCACTTTCCGAAATGCGGCGCATGCAGTCCACATGCAGCAAGCGCGGGTCGTCAATGTGATCAAGGCGAGCAACAGACAATGGACAATCCATATATGGCAGCACACCTATTGTCTGTGTTTACAGGGCTCCATGCAACCTTTGATCGCGATGCTCGCGATTCTGTGATCAGCGTTTCGCCAAAATTTGGCCTTAACGTTTGAGCAGTGTCGATTAACTAGCATGGCTGCCAACCCTCACAGATTCAGACAGACCCGACCCATGATCCGTTCTGCCACATTTGCCACCCTCGCCACCGCCCTTGTTGCTCCGGCCGCCTTTGGCGCGCCTTCTGCCATCGGGCGCTATGACGACTGGACCGTCTTCACCGAAACCGTGGAGGGCGAAACCCTCTGCTATGCGGCTACCGAGGCGACAGACATGGCGCCGAAAGCGGCCAATCATGGCGATGTCTGGTTCTTTGTATCGAACTGGGGCTCAGGCCAGGCCCGTAGCCAGCCCAGCCTGAAGGTCGGCTATGAGCTGCGCGCCGACCTGCCCGCCCGCGCGACTGTCGGGCGGTCGGGGTGGACCATGTACGGCGTCGGCCGCGAAGCCTTTGCGCAGGACCGTGACGATTCGGACATCGTGGATGCCCTGCGGCGCGGGAGCGAGCTTCATGTCGAAGCGGTCTCGTCGCGCAATACGCAGGTCTCCTACCATTTCTCTCTATCCGGCTCGGCCGATGCCATCGACAAGGCCGCCTCGCTTTGCCGATAGCGATCTGACGGGGCCCGGTCAGGCTGGCTGAGGATCGCGCTCGATCTCCAGCCCTTCAAGACCGCCGGCCTCGCGCCAGTCCTTCAGGATCGAGAAATACTCCATGGAACCGCCGCCATAGAAGGAATTCTGGCGGGCCCGCGCGGCGATCTGGCCTTCATTGTTATAATAACCAGGGGTGCATTCGGCGAGGAATTTTTCCCGCATCTGCGCCTTCGAGACGATGGTCTTCACCCATCTGTCCTGCGCCTCGGCGCTCGGCTCGATCTGCACGATTCCCTCATCGAAAGCGCGAGAGAGAATGTAGCCAAAATGGGTGGCCTGCTCATCGAGCTGGTGCGGGTAGTTGGCGGTGAAGGCCGCCTGCGCCCCGCCCATGACGAAGACGTTCGGGAAATCGCGCACGAACATACCATGCAGGCTTTCCACGCCATCGGCCCACCTATCCGACAGGGAGACCCCGTCCCGGCCATGGAGCTCATAGCCTGACCGGCGGGTATAGCTGGTCCCGACCTCAAAGCCTGTCGCATAGATGAGGCAATCGAGCTCATATTCGACGCCGCCCACGACAACGCCTTTCTCGGTGATCTTCTCGACGCCTTTGCCATCGGTATCGATGAGATGGACGCTCTCGCGGTTGAAGGTCGCCAGGTAGTCGTCATGGAAACAGGGGCGCTTGCAGAACTGGCGATACCAGGGTTTCAGTGCGTCGGCCGTTTTGCTGTCGGCAATGACCTCATCCACCCGGGCGCGGATCGATTCCATTTTCTTGAAATCGGCGAGCTCACCGATCTCCTCAAGCTCACTGGCCGAAAGCTGCTTGCCGCCCTGGTTACTGGCGAGGAAGAGAAGGTTGCGGATAATGTCGGTCCAGCCATCCTGAACAAGGTCCTCATCCTGATAGCCGCCAGAGACGAGGATGTTGAAATTGTCCATCCGCTTTTTCTGCCAGCCCGGCTTCAGAGACTTTGCCCAGTCTTCATCGGTCGGCTTGTTATCGCGCACATCGATTGAACTTGGGGTGCGCTGGAAGACGAAGAGTTCCTTCGCGCCCGCGCCAAGATGAGGCACGCACTGGACGGCGGTTGCGCCGGTGCCGATGATACCCACCCGCTTGTCCTTCAGGCCATCCAGTCCGCCTTCCGGGCCGCCGCCCGTATAGTCATAGTCCCAGCGGCTGGTGTGGAAGGTATGTCCCTTGAAATCCTCGATCCCGGGAATGCCGGGCAGTTTCGGCCGGTGCAGTGGCCCGTTCGACATGATAACGAAACGCGCCTTCATGGCGTCTCCGCGATTGGTCTCTACCGTCCAGCGTTTGGCGTCTTCGTCCCAGTGCATGGCCGTGACTTCGGTCTGGAAGAGCACGTCCTCATAGAGGTTGTAGTGCTCGGCAATCCGCGCGCTGTGCTCCAGGATTTCGCGCGCCGGTGTGTATTTCTGCTTCGGCATGAAGCCGGTTTCTTCCAGCAGCGGCAGGTAGATATAGCTTTCGATGTCGCAAGCCGCGCCGGGATAGCGGTTCCAGTACCAGGTGCCGCCAAAGTCGCCGCCTTTCTCGATCATGCGGATATTCTTCAGCCCGGCTTCACGAAGGCGCGCACCAGCCAGCAGCCCGCCAAAACCACCGCCGACCACAACAATATCCACCTCATCGTTCACAGGCGCGCGGTCTATCTTTTCATCGATATAGGGGTCTTCGATATAGCCCGCATATTCGCCGGCGATTTCGACATACTGGTCATTCGCATCCTCGCGCAGGCGTTTGTCGCGCTCAGCCCGATAACGCTCGCGAAGTTTATCGGGGTCGAAATCGATTCCCGGTGTCCCGTCAGCCATATTTTCCTCCCACGGAGCCTTTGTGGCCCTCTGTTGTGATGCGCCGCAGCAAACCTGTCCTCATATTCTTAGATTATTGGACAGGACGTGCTATGTGCGGCGTCGATGAAACATGTTCTGGACCTTTCACGCGGCGTCAATGCAAGCGCTTCTTCGGTGAAGTCGCTGGCTGGCCTGTCCATTCCTGCCCTCAAGGCGGAGATGGAAACACTGGGACTCGACCCGAAGAAAGCTGGTATGCGCGCCAAGCAGCTGCGCCGCTGGATTCATCATTTCGGCGTACAGGATTTCGGCGGCATGACCGATATCGCCAAGGAGCTGCGCGCAGACCTTGCCGAAAAATATGTCCTGACCCGGCCTGAGATTACAGAGCACAAGGTCTCCGTGGACGGCACCCAGAAATGGCTGACGAAGTTTCAGGAAGGCGTTGAGGGCGAAAGCGTCTATATTCCCGATGTCGGCCGGTCCGGCGCCCTCTGCGTCTCCAGCCAGGTCGGCTGCACGCTGAACTGCACCTTCTGCCATACCGGCACCCAGAAGCTGGTGCGCAATCTCACTGCGCAGGAAATCGTCAATCAGGTCCTCATCGCGCGCGATGAACTGGAAGAGTGGCCCTCATCCAACGAGAACCGCAAGCTCACCAATATCGTGTTCATGGGCATGGGTGAGCCGCTCTATAATCTCGACAATGTGGCGGAGGCCATCGACACGATTTCAGATGGCGACGGCATTGCCCTCGGGCGCCGCCGGATCACCGTCTCGACAGCTGGCGTGGCACCGAAAATCCCCGAACTTGGCGAGCGGACCGGCGCGATGCTTGCGATTTCGCTCCACGCGGTGCGCGACGATCTTCGCAATGAGATCGTGCCCATCAACAAGAAGTATGACCTCCAGACGCTGTTCGAGGCGATCCGCGCCTATCCAGACCTTGGCAATTCCAAGCGCGTGACCTTCGAATACGTCATGCTGAAGGGGGTCAACGACTCACCTGCCGAAGCCCGCGACCTCGTCAAACTGCTCAAGGGCGTGCCAGCAAAGATCAATCTCATCCCGTTCAACCCTTGGCCGGGCTCTCCCTATGAGTGTTCCGACTGGGAAACGATTGAGACCTTTGCAGAGATTGTGAACCGGGCAGGTTATGCCTCCCCGATCCGCACCCCGCGCGGCCGGGACATCTTTGCCGCTTGCGGCCAGCTGCGCTCGGAAAGCGTGAAAAAATCGGCCGCCGAAAAGCGCCGCGAAGCGATGGCCGCCCAGGACTAGGCCGGAAACCGCCAGAAGGGCGCCGCTTTTGGCTTCTTCTTTTACATGACCTACGAGCTGACCAATCTCGCGACGACGCGCGGCTGGCTGCCCTTGCTGACAGTGGTGGATATCGCCTGGGGGACCCTCCTGTCCGGCATGGCGGCGGCGGCCGGCAAACTGGGCGTACAGCTTGCCGGCTGATCAGGCCGTATCGGCTGGGTGCTCTCCGGCGTCACGGGCATAAAGACCTTTGACCAGATTGCGCACGAAGGCGATATGGCTGCGAAGGTGGAAGACCTCCTCGGTATAGGAGAGCGGCACGTCCAGCTCGCCCACCTCGCGTTGAAGGTCCGAAAGCTCGTTCAGCACCTTGTTGCGGACTTCATCGCTGTGCGCTTCGCGGCCGCGGGCTTCGAGATGGCGCAGATCCGAATACCAGACATAGATCTTGCGCCTGACCCGCCAGCGATAGATGGGCGGCGCCACACGGATAAGCGGTATGAGGAGCGTGATGAGCGGGATCAGGAAAACCCAGGCCCGCTCAAGAAAATTGGCGACCTGAAAGGAGAAATAGTTGCGCAGGAAGGATGGCCCGTTCTTCCAGTAACGCTCTGCCTCGTTCGAGAGCGGCATGTCGACAAGCTCCGGCGCGGGAAACGCCCCGGCATTTGCAAAGGCGCTATTGCCAGAATGTATGTCTTCGGACGCCTCCAGCAGAAGCGACTGGATTGCCGGGTGAAGGTCACCGGCTATGGCGAGCTGGGCTACGGAGGCAATCAGGGGTGTGTCCATCTCCGGCTGATCGGCCTCAAGGTCAACAATACCGCGATACAGCGTAACGGGGTCAAGCGCGCGTGTCCGCCGGGCAAGTGCCGGCGCCCGGTCAAACGGCATCAGCCTGATACCCGGCCTGTCGAGCAGCCGCTGGACGTAAGGCGCACTCATCGAGGCGGAATAGGCGACCGCATCGAGCTCACCGGCCTCAAGTGCGCTGGCCGCCGCGAGCCCGCTCTCCCCGCGCCGGGCCTCTGCCGGCCAGTCACCGCCCCAGACCTCCTGCATCTGCAAGGCCAGAGCCCGCGTGCCGGACCCTTCCGGGCCGATGGCAAAGCGCAGCTTTCGCAGGTCGCCAAAAGCCTCCGCCCCTGTCTCTTCGCGAACGAAAACCCAGAAAGGTTCATGGAACATGCCGGCCAGGGAATGGAGGGCGGCGCGGTCCGCCTCAGTTGCCAGGCCGCCTTGCACAAAGGCGATATCGGCCTTTTCCGCGCGTAGAAGCGCCAGGTTCTCCAGAGAGCCGTTGGTCTCCAGAACCTCCACCTCAACATCGCTCTCGGCGAGGTGGTCGGCATATTGACGGGCGAGATCGTAATACGCCCCGCCCTGACTTCCCGAAGCGAATGTGACACGGGACGGCGGCGCCGGATCGATCAGCGCGAACGCCACCCAGATGCTGAGCAGGACCAGTAATGCAACCGGGCCGTAGACCTTGGCGATGTCTTTCATTCTCTTGTCCATTTGAGCCCCACATCCGGCCAGACCCTAGACCGGTCCCCCAATGCGGTCGAGAGCGGACGAAACTGAAGCGGGACAGGCATGACCGCGGCACAGGCGGAGGCGACAAATTGCACACGGCTCACGCCTAATTGAGTCGTTTTCCGTCGATAGCGTGCCTATGTTAGTGTCCAAAGACCTGAAGAGAACCGACGGAACCGAACTATGAACATGCGTAATCTCGCTGTCTGGGGACTGATCGCTGCGCTGGTCGTGGCCATGATGATCGCCATGCAAGGCTCATCCGTGGCTGCGAATGCAGAGAAAGTACCGATTTCCCAGCTTCGTCAGATGGCCACGGACGGCCAGCTTGACGAAGTCACAGTCACCAATGACCGCGTGACCGCCCAGACATCTGGCGGCACCACCTATTATGCAGAGAAACTGCCGACCAATATCGAGATTTCGACATGGTTTGCCGATCAGGGCATCACGGTGAATGAAGACGCCGAAAGCGGCTTCAGCTTCGGCGGCCTTCTGCTGAACCTTCTGCCGCTGGTTCTGATCCTTGGCCTCTTCCTCTTCCTGATGCGCCAGATGCAGGGCGGCGGCGGTGGCCGCGGTGCGATGAGCTTTGGCAAGTCGCGCGCCCGCATGCTGACAGAGAAATCAGGCCGCGTGACGTTCGATGACGTTGCCGGCGTGGACGAAGCCAAGGAAGAGCTTCAGGAAGTCGTTGAATTCCTGCGTGATCCCGCCCGCTTCCAGCGTCTTGGCGGCAAGATCCCGAAAGGCGCGCTTCTCGTGGGCCCGCCAGGTACCGGTAAGACGCTCCTGGCGCGCGCTGTCGCGGGTGAGGCCGGCGTGCCCTTCTTCACGATTTCAGGTTCGGACTTCGTCGAGATGTTCGTTGGCGTCGGCGCAAGCCGTGTGCGCGACATGTTCGAGCAGGCCAAGCGCAACGCCCCCTGCATCATCTTCATCGATGAGATCGACGCGGTCGGCCGCTCACGCGGTGCCGGTCTTGGCGGCGGCAATGACGAACGCGAGCAGACGCTGAACCAGCTTCTGGTCGAAATGGATGGTTTTGAAGCCAATGATGGCATCATCATCATCGCGGCTACCAACCGTCCCGACGTGCTGGACCCGGCCCTGCTACGTCCTGGCCGTTTCGACCGCCAGGTCACGGTGAACAACCCCGACATCATGGGCCGCGAACGTATCCTCAAGGTCCATATGCGCAATGTGCCGCTGGCCAAGGACGTCAATCCGAAAGTCATCGCACGCGGCACACCGGGCTTTTCGGGCGCTGATCTTGCAAACCTCGTTAATGAGGCTGCCCTGCTCGCCGCCCGCCGCGGTAAACGCGTTGTGGCGATGGCCGAGTTCGAGGACGCCAAGGACAAGGTCCTCATGGGGCCTGAAAAGCGCTCCATGGTCATGTCCGACAAGGAACGTGAGCTGACAGCCTGGCACGAAGCCGGTCACGCCATTGTGGCCCTCAAGGTGCCGGCAGCCGACCCGGTGCACAAGGCGACCATCATTCCACGTGGCCGCGCCCTTGGCATGGTCATGCAGCTGCCCGAAGACGACAAGATGTCGATGTCCAAGATCGAGATGACATCGCGCCTTGCCATCATGATGGGTGGCCGCGTGGCAGAGGAAGAGAAGTTCGGCATGGAGAATGTCACGGCGGGCGCCGCCTCTGACATCCAGCAGGCCACGAAACTCGCGCGCGCCATGGTGACCCGCTGGGGCCTTTCCGATGAGATTGGCCCGGTCGACTATGCCGACGATCAGGGCGACGTCTTCCTCGGACAGCAGCTGATGAACAAGTCGCACGTCTCCGAGGACACCTCCAAGAAGATCGAGGAGGAAGTCCGCAAACTGGTCCAGAAGGGCATGGATGACGCACGTCACATCATGACTGAATGCCGCGACCAGTGGAGCACGCTGGCCGAAGGGCTGCTCGAATACGAAACGCTGAGCGGCGAGGAGATCAAGGACCTCCTCAACGGCAAGCCACCGACGCGCCCGGATGAGCCGGACGAACCGCAGGGGCCGACCTCTGCCGTTCCCGTCACCGGCAAACGCCGCAAGGGCTTTGGCGGCGGCGAAACGGGCGGAGAGCCGGAACCGGCCTGACCGCTAAATAGAATCCAGATGTGATGGGGCGCAGTCTGTTTAGACTGCGCCCCTTTTTTTGGTCAGGCCCTGCCGGTGCTTTCGGGTGCGGGCGTCTGCGGCGCAGCCGACTGCATATTTCGCGCTTTTTCAAACCTCGTTCGCGCCTTATGTCTTCGACATGACCTCAAACCAGACAGAGTCCCGGGGCCGTGTCCTCGTCATCGCCGGGTCCGATTCAGGCGGCGGCGCCGGTATACAGGCCGACATCAAGGCCATCATGGCGATGGGCGGTTATGCCATGACCGCCATAACCGCCATCACGGTCCAGGACACGACCGGTGTCCACGCGGTGCATGCCGTCCCCGTCGAGACGGTCATCGCCCAGATGAGGGTCTGCCTGCGCGATATCGGCGCCGATGCCGTCAAGACCGGCATGCTGGGGCGCGCGGATCTTGTCGAAGAGGCCGCCGAGACGCTGGACGCGCTGGCGCCGGCCGTCCCGCGCATCATCGACCCGGTCATGGTGGCCTCGTCGGGGGACCGGCTGATTGACCGGCGCGCCGTCGAGAGTATCTCGTCGCTCCTCATCCCCAACGCCGCCCTGGTCACACCCAATGCGCCGGAAGCGGAGATCCTGACAGGCAAGTCCGTCGATGGCGTCAACGGTCAGAGACGGGCGGCAGAAGCCTTGCTGGAACGGGGCGCGAAAGGGGCGCTGGTCAAGGGCGGCCACGTGCCCGGAAGTCCGATCACGGATGTGCTGCAGACCGAACATGGCGAATGGCTTTTCGAGAACCGCCGGATCGACACCAGTTCCACCCACGGCACGGGCTGCACACTGGCAAGCGCCATCGCCGCGCGGATTGCGCAGGCCGACGCCATGCAGGAGGCCGTCGAAGCCGGCCGTGACTATCTTTTCAGGGCAATAGAGACCGCCAAAGGCTTCGGGCAGGGACACGGCCCTGTCCATCATGGCTGGAAGCTGGACATGGCCGATGAGCGCTAGCGCCGCATTCCCAGCTGACCTTCGCACCCGGCGCGCCAGATATGACCTCTGGCTGAAAGAAACGGGGCCTGCTGTTGCCCCGCCGGTCCTGGGCCTTGAGCCTGACGCCACGCTCTCGCTCGATGTGGCAGGCCTTGCCGAACGCGGCTGGGACGACCTGCCCCTCCACTGGACGCCTGAAAACGGCAAGGTGCTGCATGGCGGTTATGGAGAGGACCGGGCCATCTATGATGCGCCAGCCTTCCGGGGCGCCGGCGAGCCGCGCACCCTCCATCTCGGTCTCGACATCTTTGCGAGCGCCGGGACAGAGGTCTTCGCGCCGCTGGATGGCTGCGTTCACAGCCTGCAGCGCAATGACAATGAGAAGGATTATGGCCCGACCCTGATCCTGCAGCATGAGACCGGGACCGGTTTCGACCTCTTCACCCTCTATGGGCATCTGGCCGCCGATGTCCTCTCATCCCTGGCGCCGGGTGACGCGGTCGACGCAGGCCAGAAACTGGGCGAACTTGGTGATAGCCACGTAAATGGCGGCTGGGCACCGCATCTTCACTTTCAGGTAATGCTGGACCTTCTGGGCCATAGCGGCGACTTTCCCGGTGTCTGCCGCAAGAGCGAGGCCGATCTCTGGCTGACGCTCTGCCCCGACCCGCGGCCGCTGCTGGGACTGCCGCCCAGAAGCTAGAAGCGGCGGACCATATAGACGCCCAGTAAAAGGAACCCGACGCCGAGCAGACGAAGAGGCGTCGCAGGTCTGACCGCCTGACCGAAGGCCCCGAACTGGTCATAGAGCACAGCGGCGCCAAGCTGACCGGCAATGAAGGCCGCAATCCAGGCGGCAACGCCGATCCTCGGCACAGCCAGCGCCGCCGTTCCGACAACGACGGCCCCCAGCACCCCACCGATCCACACCCACCAGGGCATGTTGCTGGTCGCCTGCGGCAGCTCGAACCTGTTCCCCATTGCCACATTGGCTGCGAGGAGAACCGCCGTGCCCACCGAAAACGAGATCAGCGCGGCCTGCACGGGCCCGCCAATGCCAGATGCCAGACGTCCATTGATTGCGCCCTGGGCTGCCATCAGAGCGCCGCAGACGACCCCAAGTCCGACAAGTATCTGTCCCCAGCCCATATCCTCTCCTTCCGATTGGTCTTCACGCCCGACATGGTCCGATGCCCGCAGGGTGACCACCCATATGATGCGTCAATCGGTTTCTGGACGGCCCCAGCGAACCCCAGAGCGATCCTCAACGATACCTTAGAAAGTCTGGTTTGCGGCGGCCGCATGCCGCCTCTATTGCAGAAGACAGCTTTCTATGAGGAGCCGGGCATGCCGACCACACCGTTTTTCCAGATCGACGCATTTGCCAGCGAAGCCTTCAAGGGCAATCAGGCCTGCGTCATGCCACTCGACGACTTCCTGCCGGACGAAACGCTTCAGGCCATCGCGGCCGAGAATAACGTCGCTGAAACCGCCTTCATCGTTGGGAAAGGTGACGGCGTCTGGGCGCTGCGCTGGTTCACGCCGGAAATCGAAGTCCCCCTTTGCGGACATGCGACGCTCGCGGCGGCACATGTCCTGTTCAGCCATCAAGGCTTTACCGGTGACGAGGTCGCCTTCGACACCGTCAAGTCAGGCCGGCTGAGCGTAAAGCGCGCAAGCACTGGCGGTTATGAAATGGACTTTCCAGTCCCGCCCGTGCACCAGATCGAGGTCACCGAAGAGGTTGTGAATGCTCTCGGCGCGCGCCCCGTCGCAGCCTGGGCAGGTATCTATTATGGGGCGATCTTTGAAACACCTGATCAGATTATCTCGCTTGATCCGGATCTGGCCGCCCTGAAACCTCTGACCATTGGTCAGGAGGGGCATACCGGCTGTTTCGGCTGTCTCGCGCCTGGCGGCGACGGCGTCGATGTTACCAGCCGCTTCTTTGCACCTGGCAGCGGCATTCCGGAGGACCCCGCCACGGGCAGCTGGCACTGTATGGTCGCCGCCATCATGGGGCCGCGCCTCAATCGGGCCTTCGAATGCTACCAGGCCTATCCCGGGCGCGGCGCAAGGATTGGTGTCCATCTGGTCGGCGACCGCGCAAAACTCACAGGGGACGCCGTGACCGTCATTGAGGGCAGTTTCTCGCTCTGAACCAGAAGCCGGGCGCAACATAACCTCTCGCTCAGGCGTTGGATCTGAAGGACACGCCGGGCGGGGAGCAATGCCGATCAAGAGTCGCCATATCCATATCTATGTCATCGCTGTCTGCCTTGTCGCGGTGGCGATCGATCTTGCCATGGCACTCTCAATGGACCGGCAAAGCCTCTTGACCACAACGATCAGCGACCTTGCCGCAGGCGACTATGCCAGCGCACAGGATTTCGGCCTGATCCTGGTCGCCATCGGCGTTACGCTCACGGGATTGGCGATCTGGCGCTCCGGATCAGGCGACTGGCCAGATGGTATGGCGGCGGCCTTGTTCGCGATTGCCGGGCCCTTGATTGTCCTGATCTCGCTTTATGAAGCCTATTCGAAAACCAGCCCGCAAAGCCCCGTCATCCATTACTGGGCTGTCGGCGCCATTGGACTTTCCATTTCCATTGCGCTCGGCCTGCTTGCATGGGCGCGTGGCGATGCGCATCCGGTTTTTCGGTGGGGCACTGGCATCGCTGCCGCCATCTTCCTTGCGGCGGGCGCAGCGACCTTCGGTGTTTCCAACCAGATTATAGGCCTCGTGGAACGGTTCGCCGCCGTCAGTCTCGTCCTCTGGCTCATCGGCTTCCACAGCGCGCGGCTCGCCAACCGGGACTAGCGTGCGCGTCTTGCCCGCCGCTGCGAGAGCCAGACCCCGGCAAGGATGAGGAGAAAGGCGGCCAGCGCATTCCAGCTCTGGGTTTCCCTGAAGAGGAAATAGCCAAGCACGGCCGACATCACCGGAATGACATAGCCTGTAAGCGCAATGAAGGTGGCGCTGGTGCGGGCGACCAGATGCATCAGCAAGATGCCCGCAAAAGCCGTCGATATCGCGCCAAGCCCCAGGACACAGAGAAGCTGCGGCGTGCCGGCGGATACCTCGTTCCAGTCGGTGATTGCGATCATCGGCAAGGAGGAGATGGCCGCAACGCTCAGAAAACCGACCGGCAGGACAATGGGGGGCAAGCGCGGGGCGCCGCGCGCGATGATGCTGTTCACCGCATAGCAGAACGCGCCCACCAGAACGAAAAGCTGGGCGCCAAGCTGAACGTCGAAGCCGCTCAACGCATCCGGCCCCAGAAGAAGCGCAACACCGGCGAAGCCGACCACAAGACCCACCACCTTGGTCTGCGTGATCCGCTCATCCTCAAAGCGAAGGTGCGCGAGCACAGCGGTGAAGAGGGGCGCCGCAGAGATCAAAAGCGCCGCGAGCGAGGAGTCGATGGACTTCTGGCCCAGCGTGATCACATAGAAAGGCACCGCCGTGCCCACCGTGCCCATGCCGAGAATGGCCAGCCACGAGGCCCGGTCCGAGAAGGGCGGCAGGCGCTCCCCGCGCACCAGCATCACCACCCAGAGGATGACCGCCGCAGAGATCAGCCGCCCAGGTATGATCAGGCTCGCCGGGAGCCCGTCAACGGCAACTTTCGTCATCGCGAAGGCGCTTGCCCAGCAGGCCGAAAGCAGGAGGAAAAGCCCCCAGTCGGCGGCGGACCGCTCAGTGGACATATTGAATGGGTTTCCTGTCTGACGTGGTGACAAGCGGCTTTGCATCCCTCGCCGGGCCGGGCAAGGCGCTTCTCATAGGAATGTCACAATTGTTCCCCTATGCGGCGGCGCCCAAGTCTGCCATAAGGTCTGCGGGCCAGCCCTCCCCAACGAGGGCCAGCCTATCTGTAAGGATAGGAGTAAAACAGATGACCAATACCCCCAAGCCGGAGATGCGTCCGGCATGCCCGCACTTTTCTTCAGGGCCAACTGCCAAACGCCCCGGATTTTCCCTCTCACAACTTGAAACGGCCGCCTTTGGACGCTCACACCGCTCCAAGGATGCCAAGGCGAAGCTCAAGGAAGCGATTGATCGTACCAAGGCGATCCTGAAGCTGCCTGAGGATTACCGTGTCGCGATCGTGCCCGCCTCTGATACTGGCGCCGTCGAGATGTGTATGTGGTCCATGCTGGGCGCCCGCCCGGTCGACATCTTTGCCTGGGAGAGCTTCGGCAAGGACTGGGTAACCGATGCGCAGAAACAGCTGAAGCTGGATGACTGCGAGATATACGTCGGCGATTATGGCGTCCTGCCCGACTTCAAAAAAGCGCGCGACGATGCCGACATCGTCTTTACCTGGAATGGCACGACCTCGGGCGTCCGCGTCGATGACCATAGCTGGATCAAGCCGAATCCGGACCGGGTCGTGATCTGCGATGCGACCTCAGCCGTGTTCGCGCAGGACATCCCCTTCGAGAAACTCGATGTCATCACCTATAGCTGGCAGAAAGTGCTCGGCGGCGAAGCGGCCCATGGCATGCTGATCCTGTCCCCGAATGCGGTCAAACGCCTCGAGACCTACACGCCGGATCGCCCCCTGCCGAAGGTTTTCCGCATGACCAGCGGCGGCAAGCTGAACGAAGCGCTTTTCGAAGGCGCGACGATCAACACCCCCTCCATGCTGGCGGTTGAGGACTATCTGAAAGCGCTTGACTGGGCCGAGAACGAGGGCGGGCTACCCGGCCTCAAGGCACGCTCCGACAAGAGTCTCAAAATCCTTGAAGACTGGGTCGAAAAGACCGACTGGATCGAGTTCCTCTGCGCGGACCCGAAAGTGCGCTCCAATACAGGCGTGACCTTCCGCATTGCCGATCCACGCGTCGCAAAGCTCGACACGGCAGGCCAGGAAGCCTTCGTCAAGAAGCTCGTTGCGCTTCTGGAGAAGGAAGGCGTCGCCTTCGACTTCAACGCCTACAACAAGGCGCCTCCGGGCCTGCGCATATGGGTCGGCTCCACGGTCGAGCCCTCCGATGTCGAAAAGCTCCTGCCATGGCTAGACTGGGCCTTCGCGACCGTCGCGGAAGAGCTTCAGGACGCCTGATAATCTCAAAGTTTCCGATCATCCCGGCGAAAGCCGGGATCTCGGTCCGCAAAGGATGACACTTGCGGCACGAGGTCCCGGATCAAGTCCGGGACGATCGGCTGTATTTCACAGGAAACCAAACCCATGCCTAAAGTCCTTATCGCTGACGATCTCAGCCAGGCAGCCGTCGATATCTTCACCAATCGCGGCATCGACACAGACATCAAGGTTGGCCTCTCGAAAGACGAGCTGATCAAGATCATCCCCGACTATGACGGCCTTGCCGTGCGGTCGGCCTGCAAGCCCGACGCCGACGTAATTGCGGCGGCGACCAGGCTTAAGGTCATCGGCCGCGCCGGGATCGGTGTCGACAATATCGATATCAAGGCCGCGACCGCCAAAGGCGTCGTGGTCATGAATACGCCCTTCGGCAATGCCGTCACCACTGCCGAGCATGCCATCGCCATGATGTTCGCCGCCGCCCGCCAGATCCCGGCGGCAGATCAAGGCACGCAGGCCGGCAAGTGGCCGAAAAAGAACTTCGTGGGCGTCGAGCTCTCCTACAAGACGCTCGGCCTGATCGGCTGTGGCAATATCGGCGCCCGCGTGGCGGAACGGGCCAAGGGCCTGACCATGAAGGTCGTCGCCTATGATCCCTTCCTGACCGAAGACCGTGCCATCGAACTCGGCGTCGAAAAGGTCGATCTAGATACGCTTCTGACCCGCGCAGACGTCATCACGCTTCACACCCCCCTGACCGACCAGACGCGTAACATCCTGTCTAAGGAGGCGCTTGAGAAAACGAAGAAAGGTCTCATCCTCGTCAACTGCGCCCGTGGCGGACTGGTGGACGAAGACGCGGTGCGCGAGCTTCTGGACAACGGGCACCTTGGCGCCGCCGCCTTTGACGTCTTCGTCGAGGAACCGGCCAAGGAAAACGTTCTCTTCGGTGCGCCCAACTTCATTGCCACACCTCATCTTGGCGCCGCGACCAACGAGGCCCAGGAAAATGTAGCCCTGCAGGTAGCCGAGCAGATGAGCGACTATCTCCTCTCCGGCGCAGTGACGAACGCACTCAACATGCCCTCGGTGACGGCCGATGAGGCCCCGCGCCTCAAACCCTTCATCGAACTGGCAGAAAAGCTCGGACAGTTTGCAGGCCAGATTTCCGACCATGGCTTTGACGATGTCGAAATCGAATATGAAGGCGAGGTTTGCGAACTTAACCGCAAGCCGATCACGGCCGCTGCGCTTGCGGGCCTGCTCCGGGCCTCACGCGGCGATGTGAACATGGTCTCGGCTCCGGCCATCCTTGCCGAGTCGGGCATCCATCATTCTGAGTCCACCACCGAGGACAGCCCCGTCTATGACAGCCTGATCCGCATCCGGGTGAAGGTGCCGCGTACGGCCAATTCCGAGGAGACCGGATGGCGCTCGATTGCGGGTACGGTCTCAGCGGGCCGTCCGCGCGTCGTCGAGGTGAAGGAAATGCCACTGGAGGGCGCCTTCTCGCCGATCACCCTCTACGTCAACAATCTCGACAAGCCGGGCTTCATCGGGGCCCTGGGCGAAATGCTTGGCTCTGCCGGCGTCAATATCGCGACCTTCCACCTTGGACGTCAGGAAAGCGGCGGCGAGGCCATCGCCCTCATCGGCATCGACAGTGAGCCTCCGCAGGAGATGACCGAGAAGCTCGATGCGCTGCCACACGTGCGCTACGCAAAAGTCCTGCACTTCTAGGCCTGCGCGATTGCCATAAGTCCTATGCCTGCCCCGGAGGTGGATTCCGGGGCAGGTTTCCTATCTGTCGCAACGTCAACGAATTTACGGAGCGACAGACATGACCAAACTCGCAATCGTCTACCATTCCGGCTATGGCCACACCGCAAAAGTGGCCGAACACGTCGCCACGGGCGCCCGCAGTGTCAGCGGTGTCGAGGTCGATGTGCTGAAAGCCGATGATCTTGCCAGCGCCGAGGAAGGCCCCTGGGACACGCTGGCCGCCGCCGACGGTATCATCTTCGGCTCGCCCACCTATATGGGCTCCAGCTCATCGGTCTTTAAAGCCTTCTCGGAAGCCTCCTCGAAGATCTGGATGAATGGCGGCTGGCGCGACAAGATCGCCGCAGGCTTCACCAATTCCGGGTCGCTGGCGGGCGACAAGCTCAACACGCTGCAGGAACTGATGATCCTGGCCGGCCAGCACGGGATGATCTGGGCCAATTACGGCGCCTTTCCCGGCTATAATACCAGCACGAGCGACTTTGAGGGCGCCTGGAACCGCGCCGGACACATGGTCGGCCTTGGCACGCAGGCCCTGACGGATCTTCCAGCAGACCAGACCCCGGACCAGGCAGATCTCGAAACCTCTGAGGATTTCGGCAAGCGGATCGGCGAAATCACGCGCCGCTGGGTTGCAGGGAAGTCATAGCGCCCGGCCGATCGGCGCCCTTCAGCGTTTATATCCTTGACCTCGGGCTCGCGCGGCACTCTCTGGAACCGTCCATTATTCAAGAGGGGGTTTCCCATGAAACGTCTGATCGCGCTTGCCCTTGGCACAACCGCGCTCGCGGCGCCGGCCAGTGCCCAATTTGTTGAGGAGGCACGCCTCGGGGTGATGCAGCACAATATCTGTGTCATCGACTGCAAGAATGCCGACAAGGAAGACGGCCCCAACGTGCAGGCCGAACTGGTCTTCGCTGGCCCGGACATCTTCCGCTACATCGCCAGTCCGCGCCCCTATGTCATGGGATCGCTGAACACAGCGGGTGATACCAGCTTCGGCGGCTTTGGCCTTCTCTGGAACTGGGACTTTGCAACAAAATGGTCGCTGGAGCCCAGCCTTGGCTATGTCATCCATGATGGCGCGCTGGAAAGCCCCTTCCCGCAGGGCGATCCGCGCAGTGATGCCTTTGCCCAGGAAAACATCTATTTCGGCTCAAAGGACCTCTTCCGCACGGGTCTCGCCCTGAACCGCGACTTCGGCCCCAATTGGGGCATGCAGGTTCTTTACGAGCACCTGTCCCACGGTCAGATTCTTGGCAATGGCCGCAATCAGGGCGTCGACAGTGTTGGTGTGCGCGCCTACTGGCGGCTCGGGCAGTAAGGCCCGCGCGCCTTACGCTTCGTCAGCCTTGCAACCCGTCCCGATAAGGCGAATCCTCCCTGGAAAGCAGACATTCCAGGGAGGTTTGCATGGCGAAGAAACATGCCATCATTATCGGGTCAGGCCTTGGCGGCCTGACCGCCGCTATCAAGCTGCAGGAAGACGGACACAGTTTCGATCTCATCGACCGCAATCCCAAGGTCGGCGGCACATGGTATGAGAACTCCTACCCTGGCTGCGCCTGCGATGTGCCGGTCGCGCTTTATCAGCTCTCCTTCGCTCAAAGCATCAACTGGACGCGGACCTACCCGCAGGGCCCGGAGATTCAGGCCTATGCCGAAGAAATCGCCGAACGCTATCAGCTTGCCCCCAACATGCATCTTGGCGATGAGGCGATCAGCGCCGAATGGGATGACAGCGCCAAGTCGTGGACGGTGCAGACGGCAAGCGGCAAGACCTTCACAGGCGACATCCTTGTCGGGGCCCTCGGCCAGCTGAACCGCCCGAACTGGCCGAAAATTGACGGTCTGGACACGTTCAAGGGCGCGAAAATGCATTCGGCCCGCTGGGATCATTCGGTCTCATGGGAAGGAAAGCGCGTCGCCGTTATCGGCTCTGCCGCGAGCGCCGTGCAGATCATCCCTGAAGTCGCAAAGACCGCCGCGCAGCTAACTGTCTTTCAGCGCACACCGAACTGGGTCGTGCCGCGCCGGGACGTGCCGGTCTCGCCGCAGGAACAGGCGCTCATGTTCACAGAACCTGAGACGGCAATGGATATCGGTGCGCGTTCGCGCCAGCTCATGTACGACAATGCCGACCATTTCTTCTGGCAGGTCTTTCAATGGACGCAGGCCGGACGCGAGGCCTACACCGCCATTGCCACGAACCATCTGAACGATCAGGTCCGCGATCCGGAGCTGCGCAAGAAGCTCACCCCGGACTATCCTGTCGGCTGCCGCCGCATCCTGATCTCGGACGATTATTTCCCGGCCCTCCAGCGCGACAATGTCGAGCTGGTGACGTCCGGCCCGGAAAAGATCGACGAGACCGGTATCACTGCGCCGGACGGCACGCATCGCGAATTCGACATTCTGGTCTTCGCGACCGGCTTCGAGACGACAGAGTGGAAATGGTCGGTCAATGTGAAAGGCGTGGACGGTGGACATTTGAACGATGTCTGGGCCGATCACCCATCGGCTTATGCCGGCATTACCGTTTCGGGCTTTCCGAACCTTTTCGTCCTCTATGGCCCCAATACCAATCTCGGGCACAACTCCATCACCTTCATGCTGGAGCGTCAGGTCGAGTATATGATGAAGGCAATCGAGGCGATGGACGCGCAATCCGCGAAGTCGATGATGCCAAAGAAGTCGGCACAGGACGCCTGGAACAAGCGGATATAGGCGGACCTGAAGAAGACCGTCTGGGCCGACCCGGCCTGCAATTCCTGGTACAAGACCGAGGACGGCCTCATTACGCAGAACTGGTCATCGCATACCCGGGACTATGCCAGCGAAGTCGAGGAGGTGAAGGTCGAGGACTACGAACTCGCCTGATCGGCGCGAAAGCCGCATCTGCGCTCTTGAAATCCGCCCCTAAACCCTTTCAGTGGCGCACTGGATTTCAAGGAGCAGCTATCCATGGCAGGTGTGGTCGTCGTCGGGGCCCAATGGGGCGATGAAGGCAAAGGCAAGATCGTCGACTGGCTGTCGAGCCGGGCCGATACGGTGGTGCGTTTCCAGGGCGGCCACAATGCCGGCCACACGCTCGTCATCGGCAACAAGACCTTCAAGCTGAACCTTCTGCCGTCCGGCGTCGTGCGCGGTGGCAAGCTGTCCGTCATTGGCAATGGTGTCGTGGTCGATCCCTGGCAGCTGCTGTCTGAAATCGAAGGCATGGGAAAGGAGGGCGTCAAGCTGGGGCCCGACGATCTGATCCTGGCCGACAATGCCTGCCTCATCCTGCCATGGCACAAGGATATCGATGCGGCCCGCGAAGCCGCCCTCGGCGAGTCGAAGATCGGCACGACGAAACGCGGTATCGGCCCGGCCTATGAAGACCGTGTCGGCCGGCGCGCCATCCGTGTTGCCGATCTCGAAGATCCTGCCGCGCTGGATCTCAAACTGGAACGGCTGCTGGCCCACCATAGACCGCTGCGCGCCGGTCTGGATCTTCCTGAACCCGATGCTGACGCGCTGAAGGCCGAGCTTCTTGAGCTGGCGCCCAAGGTCCTTCCATTCGCGCGGCCTGTCTGGAAACTGCTCGACGAACAGGTCAAGCTTGACCGCCGCATCCTGTTTGAAGGCGCCCAGGGCGTCATGCTGGATGTCGATCACGGCACCTACCCCTTTGTGACCTCCTCCAACGTCGTCGCCGGCAATGCGGCAGCTGGCGCCGGGGTCGGGCCGAGCGCGATTTCCTATGTGCTGGGGCTTGCCAAGGCGTACACGACCCGCGTCGGGTCGGGCCCCTTCCCGACAGAGCAGGACAATGAAATCGGCCAGCGCCTCGGCACAGTTGGTCATGAGTTCGGGACCGTTACCGGCCGTGCCCGCCGCTGTGGCTGGTTCGACAGCGTCATGGTCCGCCAGGCCTGCGCCACGTCCGGCGTCAGTGGGCTCGCTCTCACCAAGCTGGACGTCCTCGATGGCTTTGAAGAGATCAAGGTCTGCGTCGGCTACAGGCTGAATGGCAAGGAAATCGATTACTTTCCCGCCGGCCTCACACATCAGGCCGCTGTCGAGCCGATTTATGAAACGATGGAAGGGTGGAAAGACTCCACGAAAGGCGCGCGCAGCTGGGCAGACCTTCCCGCCGAAGCGGTGAAATATGTTCGAAGGCTGGAAGAACTCGTCGGCAAACCCTGCGCCCTGGTCTCGACATCGCCAGAACGGGAAGACGTTATCCTGATGAGGGACCCGTTCGAACGAGGCTAGGCACGCCTAGTCCTCCGGATTTGATGCATCCTTTATGAAACCGCCCGTCAGATTGATCAGATAGGCGCTTGCGCCGACGCGGACCCATTCATAGCCCTTCTTCGGCTTTTTCAGCCCGGCGCCCTTCCAGTCGTCTATGATTTCCCCGCGATACTGCACGGGAAGGTAATCGCCACGTTCGAAGCTGACGGCGCCCTCATCGGAGGAATCCTCGGCCGCGTCAGGATTGTCATAGGATGCAGGTGGCCCCGCCTGGCCTTCTAGGGCCAGCAAGAGCGCGGCGGCTGCGAGCAGGGTCATCTTTAACATCGGTTACTCCGTTTCAAAATAGGAACGGCCCTCACGATCCTGCGGTTCCCGGGCGCGGACAGAAGTCCTGCGGGCGAGGCGCCCCCCCTCCGCTCAGCGGCTCTGCCGGCTTGCGTGGATATGAGCCAGCGCAACAGCCCCTGCGGTCGATACATTGATACTGTCGAAGTCGCCTGCCATCGCGATCCGCACCGGCGTGCTCCGGGCGATCAGCCCGTCCGCGAGTCCCGGCCCCTCCGGGCCGAGCAGAACCGCTGTCTTCCGCGCCGGCCGCTTTTCGTGAAGTAATTCACTGCCCGCGCGGGGTGTCATGGCCCAGACCTCATATCCTGCCTCTTCAAGCCAGGAGAGATGGTCTTCACTGGACCCGCCATGGAGAAAGGGCAGCCAGAGGGCAGCGCCCGCGGAGACCCGGATCGATTTTCGATAGAGCGGATCACAACTACGCTCATCCAGAAGCACGCCGCCTGCCCCGAAGGCGGCCGCATTGCGGAAGGCCGCGCCCACATTGTCATGATTGGAGAGCCCGTTCAGGACCAGAAGCGTTGGGGCCCCCAACAACGCCTCGCGAGAGACGGGCGCCCCCTTCCTTGCGCAGGCCAGTATGCCGCGATGCATGGGAAAGCCGGCCACTGCATCCAACACCTCCTGCGGCGCGGCATAGACCGGCACACCGTCCGGCACCTGCGCGAGCATGCCTGCCAGCGGCTCAAGCCGGGACTCAGCAAGGAAGACACTATCGACGGCAAAACGCGACTTCGACAGGAGAATGCCGAGTGTGACCTTCCCCTCCACAATAAACCGGCCATCGGACCCGCCCGTCAGGTCCCGCTCACGGATCGAGACATAGGGCGCGATGCGCGGATCGGCAGGGTCGGTGATTGGAATGGGCGCCATAACTCTGGCTTGGTGGCACAAAGCAGGACACCCGGCCAGTCTTCCCGGCCGGGTGTCCATCTGTTCTCATTTGACTGCAGATCAGGCGCCGACGGGCAGGCCCTGCTCCTTGGCCATACGCTTCATGGCCTTCTGGATCTTCTCGAAGGCGCGCACCTCAATCTGCCGGATGCGCTCACGCGAGACATTATATACCTCTGACAGCTGCTCCAGCGTCTTTGGCTCGTCGGTCAGGCGGCGCTCCTGAAGGATGTGCTGTTCGCGCTCTGAAAGGTCCGCCATGGCTTCCTGAAGCAGCTCCATCCGGCTGTCGAATTCCTGACGGTTGGCATAGGTGTCGGCCTGGCCCGGCTCATCATCGGTGAGCCAGTCCTGCCACTCCATGTCGCCTTCCTGGCCCATGGGCGCATTCAGAGAGGCATCAGAGCCACTCATGCGGCCATTCATGCTCAGAACGTCCTTTTCGGAGACGTTGAGGCGGGTTGCAATCTCGTTGACCTGTTCGGGGTTGAGATCGCCGCTTTCCAGCGCATTGATCTCACCCTTGATGCGGCGAAGATTGAAGAAGAGCTTTTTCTGGGCGGCCGTGGTGCCGAGTTTCACAAGGCTCCAGCTGCGCAGGATATATTCCTGGATCGCGGCGCGGATCCACCACATCGCATAGGTCGCAAGACGGAACCCCTTGTCGGGGTCAAACTTCTTGACGGCCTGCATCAGGCCGACATTGCCTTCGGAAATAACCTCCGCCATGGGCAGTCCATAGCCGCGATACCCCATGGCAATCTTGGCCACGAGGCGCAGGTGGGAGGTCACCATCTGCTCGGCAGCGTCGGTGTCCTCATGCTCCTGCCAGCGTTTGGCGAGCATGAACTCCTGCTGCTTCTCGAGCATCGGGAATTTGCGAATCTCGGTCAGATAACGGCTCAGGCCCTGCTCTGGGCTAAGCGCAATCGATGTTTTCAAAGCCATCGGCCTTTTCTCCGTGTCTACAGGTACTGACCCATTCAGGCGGCATCAGTTCCGTATCGGTTCTGGAGAAAGCTTGTAGCCCCGACTCGCGGCGGCGTCTTTCCCCCTGAAGCGCATTTGCATTATCACGCCCTTGCATAAATGGGATACAAACGTGGCGGTTGAAGGGCAAAACGGCTCAAAACCAAGTATTCATAGTAAACGCAGGCCCTGCGTCGAGGCAGCGCATCCCTGCCTGCATGACTTTCCGGCGCGCCCATCCTAAATGGGGTAAAGAAGAGGAAATTTCCGATGACGACCATACTGACAATTGGCTTTTACATCGCCATCGCCGTGCTCGTCGTGGTTCTCGTGCTGGGCATCGCCAATATGACGCGCAGCGATGATGGTCAGGCGAGCCGCTCCAACAAGCTGATGCGCCTGCGCGTTCTCGTCCAGGCTATTGCCATCGCCCTTCTCTGCGCGCTAGCGCTCGCGGTTGGCGCCTTCAACTAGGGCGCCCCAAACTGGAAGAGAGCGCCCAATGGTAAAACTGGACAAGATCTACACCCGTACTGGCGATGCCGGAAAAACGCGCCTCTCCACCGGCGAGCCGGTCGAGAAGTGGAATCCGCGCGTGATCGCCTATGGCAGTGTCGATGAAGTCAATGCCGCGCTGGGCGTTGCCGTCCTGCACGCCGCCGATGACATGGCAGCCCGGCTCAGGCGGATTCAGAACGACCTGTTCGACCTTGGCGCCGACCTTGCCACGCCGGAGCGGGACAAGAAGCTGGGCTTTGAGCCCCTTCGCATCGCCGCGGCCCAGACAGAGCGTCTGGAGCGAGAGATCGACGATATGAACAAGGCGATCGCACCGCTGGACAGTTTTGTTCTCCCCGGCGGCAGCGGCCTTGCGGCCCATCTGCATGTCTGCCGCACAATCTGCCGGCGCGCCGAGCGCGATATTGCGAGACTGGCTTCCGAAGAGCGCGAAATCGTCAGCAAGGAAGCCCTTGCCTTCATCAACCGGCTCTCCGACTGGCTGTTCGTGGCCTCACGCGTGGCCAATGACAATGGGCAATCGGACGTCAAGTGGAAGCCCGGCGCCAACCGCTAGCGGCCGCTTGGCCCACCCACCGGTTCCTGGCCGTCCTTGTCCAGCACCGTGACAAATTGGTCGGCAATATCGGCTGTAAGCGTCTTCAGTGAGTCCCAGTAATGCGCCGGCAGCTGGGCCGCGACGGTTTCCAGAACCGGCGCGGCGTGCCGGTCGCACTGTTTTTTCATCGCCTGCCCTGCCGCCGTCAGCTCGACCTGCTTCGCACGCCTGTCGTGCGCCAGCGTGGCCATGGAGACCAGATCCCGTTTCATCAGCCTGCTCACGGTCGAGGACATGGTCGGCTGGGACACGTTCAGCATCCGGGCCAGCCTGGTGATTGTCTGTGGGCCGGGGCCGTCATCCAGCAGCTTCAGCACCGAATACTGGGCAACCGTCATGGGTTTTGGCAGGTGCGCTGCCACGGCGCAGTCGGCAAGATGCGCCAGCCTGGCGACCTCGCTTAGTGCATTTGCCGCCTGTTTTGCAGCCAGGTGGGCGCCGGCCAGGTGATCATCGTCTGCGGGCATTTTTTGCGTTCCCTCTCCCAGTTGGAAACGGGTAATGCCATCCGCGGCCTTTGGAGGATTAAGTTTTGAAAAATGAGGCCGATTCAAAGCAGTCACTGCCGTCGCGCCCATGGATGCTGAAACAGAAGCAGGCCGCCAGATCGCACTTTCCGGGTTGAGCTTCAGCCACTTCGAAGGCATTGAAACAGCCATGACAGACACACCTCCAGACCGCCTGAGCCTCAATCCTCGCAGCCGCTACTACGACCCGGAGCTGATCCAGCGCGGCGTCGGCGTCCGTTTCAAGGGAGAGGAGCGCACCAACGTCGTCGAATATTGCCTCTCCGAAGGCTGGATCAAAGTGGCCGCAGGCAAATCGGTGGACCGCAAGGGCAACCCGCTGACCCTTACGCTGAAGGGCCCGGTCGAGGTCTGGTTTGAGGATGTGGAGAAGCCGCAGGACTGATCCGCCACCCGCCGCACAGCCGCTGATTATAGCGGCGAAATGACCTTGACGCGAGCAGCACGCTTGATTGTTGCAACCGCCTTCTCTAGGTCATCTCCAGTTAAACAGGGATAAGACAGGAGCTCGCCGATGAAGGTGCTCGTACCCGTAAAACGGGTCATCGATTACAATGTTAAGGTCCGCGTGAAGTCCGACGAGAGCGGCGTTGACCTTGCCAACGTGAAAATGTCCATGAACCCCTTCGACGAGATTTCGGTCGAGGAAGCGGTTCGGCTGAAGGAAAAAGGCGTTGTCGAGGAAGTCGTCGTCGTCTCCATCGGGCCGCAACAGGCACAGGAAACGCTGCGCACGGCTCTCGCCATGGGCGCCGATCGCGGCATCCTGGTGAAGACCGATGAGACGGTCGAACCGCTCGCCGTCGCCAAGATCCTCCAGAAGGTTGTCGGCGAAGAAAACCCCGACCTTGTGATCCTTGGCAAGCAGGCCATCGATGACGACTCCAACCAGACCGGCCAGATGCTTGGCGCGCTGCTCGACTGGCCGCAAGGCACCTTTGCCTCGGAAGTGGTTGTCGAGGACGGCAAGATCACCGTCACACGCGAAATCGATGGTGGTCTCCAGACGCTCGCGCTGGAAACCCCGGCCATCATCACGACCGACCTTCGTCTGAACGAGCCGCGTTATGCCTCGCTTCCGAACATCATGAAGGCGAAGAAGAAGCCGATCGATGAGAAGGCCCCGGGCGACTACGGTGTCGACACCGCCGCCCGTCTCAGCGTCGTCAAGGTCACCGAGCCGCCAGAGCGTGAAGCCGGCGAGAAGGTTGAAGACGTCGCTGAACTGGTCTCCAAGCTCAAGACGAAAGGAGCGATCTAATGGCTGTTCTGGTTATTGCTGATCACGACAATGAGTCGCTCTTCGATGCGACCCACAAGACCGTCACGGCCGCTGCGGCTTTCGGCGGCGACATCGACGTGCTGGTTGCTGGCAAGGACGCATCTGGCGTCGCTGAAGCTGCCGCCAAGATCGACGGTGTCCGCAAGGTGCTTCACGCCGATGGCGAGCCTTATGAAAAGCAGCTCGCCGAGGCGATGGAAGCGCTCGTCGTTCCGCTGATGGATGGCTATGACGCGGTCTTCGCGCCAGCCACCACCATGGGCAAGAACTGCGCGCCCCGCATCGCGGCCAAGCTGGACGTCATGCAGCTTTCCGACATCTCCGATGTGATTGATGCCGACACGTTCGAGCGTCCGATCTATGCCGGTAACGCCATGATGACGGTGAAATCTTCCGACGCCAAGAAGGTCGTGACCGTACGCGGCGCCTCCTTCGATGCGGCTGGCGAAGGCGGCTCTGCCTCTGTCGAAACGATCGACGCCCCGGCAGGCCCGTTCAAGTCGGCCTTCGTTGAGGAGCGTATCGTTCAGTCCGACCGTCCGGAACTCACCTCCGCCAAGCGGATCGTTTCCGGTGGCCGTGCGCTCGGCTCGAAAGAGGATTTCGAGAAATATATCACGCCGCTTGCTGACAAGCTCGGTGCGGGTATCGGTGCATCGCGCGCCGCTGTCGATGCTGGCTATGCCCCGAACGACTATCAGGTCGGCCAGACAGGCAAGATTGTCGCGCCGGAGCTTTACATCGCTATCGGCATCTCGGGCGCCATCCAGCACCTTGCTGGCATGAAGGACTCCAAGATCATCGTTGCGATCAACAAGGACGAAGAAGCCCCGATCTTCCAGGTTGCCGATTACGGCCTCGTGGCAGACCTTTTCAACGCCGTGCCGGAACTGACCGACGCGCTGTAGGCTTTGAGCCCGATCCATAAGGAAAAGCCCCGGACGTTTGGCGTCCGGGGCTTTTTTTAGACCGTTTCAAGTTCCTGCATGACCTCGTCCATGAGAGCCCCGATCTCGGTATTGAGCACCAGGCTGGCATAGGGGTCGAGGTCGGTCGGCTCGCGGTTGACGATCACGAGGCGCGCCCCTGCGCGGGCCGCGAGGACCGGTATACCGGCTGCCGGATAGACCACCAGCGACGAGCCAAGCACGATACAGAGATCGCACGACTCCGCCTCAGCGGAGGCACGCGCCATCTTCTCTTCCGGCATGGCCTGCCCGAACGAAATTGTGGCGGTCTTCAACAGGCCGGCACAGGCGGCGCAGACAAGCTCTTCGTCATTTTCCCACGGGGCCCGCAGCTCTTCGAATTCGTGGCGCATGCCACATTCAAGGCATTTGGCGTAGGACGCGTTGCCATGGATCTCGATGACCTTCTCATCGGGCACGCCGGCATCCTGGTGGAGATTATCGACATTCTGCGTCACCACCGCGCTGACCTTGCCCTGCCTGACCAGTTCGGCAATCGCCAAATGGCCCGAATTGGGGCTGGCCCCGACCCATCCGGCCGTGCCGTTGAACACCCGCTTCCAGCCCTCACGGCGCGCGTCGCGGTCAGAGACGAAATCCTGATAATAGATCGGCTTCATCTTGGACCAGACCCCGCCAGGGCTTCTGAAGTCAGGAATACCGCTTTCGGTAGAGATGCCCGCGCCTGTGAACACAAGAACGCGGTCGGCGGCGCGGATCATGTCCGCCAGGGTTTTCGCTGTCGCTGTTGTCATGTGGAAACCTTACCCCAGCGCTAGAACAGCATCCAGAGGCCCATGGCGATCATCATGAGATTCTCTGTCAGCGACACAAAGCCGAGCGGGACGTTGGAATTGCCTCCGACGCACGCGCATTTGAGCTCTCGCTTGTCGATATAGACCGCCTTGAAGACAGACACCGCGCCCACGGTGCCGATAAAGATGGCGACCGGAGAGGCGAGCCATATCAGCGCCCCGGCGATCATCAATATGCCGGCGAACGCCTCCGCGAAGGGATAGACAAAGGCGTACCGGACATCCCGCTGGGCGAGGAGGTCATAGCCAAGGAACTGGTTCTGGAAGGCGGTGAGATCCTGAAGCTTCTGGATCGCCAGAATACACATGGAGATCGCAATGAACCACTCGAGCGCCCGGACGGTAAAGATCGTCCCGAAGGCGGCAAAGCTCGCCCCCAGCGCCATGAGGAAGGCCGTCGCAAAGATGGCAATCACCGGCGTATAGCTGGTCTTGCCCTCCTTGTCGGCTGCTGTGGACTTGCCAAAATAGCGGCGCAGATCGTCATGCCCGCCAATCCGCTGGCCATTGATCCAGGTCTGCGGCGTCGTCTCGACGCCATAAGTCTCCTTGAAGGCGTCCGTCTCTTCACGTGTCTTGAGGTAATTGTCCTCAATCTCGAAGCCTTCGCGCTTCAGAAGGTCGCGCGATTTCAGGCCGAAGGGACAGATATGCTTGTCCATGACCATGCGGTAGAGCACAGCCTTGTTGGGGCCGCTGCGCTCTGCGGGGCCTTGCTGCTGAGCAGATCGTTGAGAAGCTTCCGCCTCTTGATGTGTTGTCGTGTCCATACTCAATAGATTGTAACGCGCACGCCTCACGTCCAGTCCCCGCTCCCCCGCCGGGCGTCCTTAGCCTTCTGCGCACAGGGCTTGATATTTGACGCGCTGCACAATCTGACTAGAAGCAGGAGTTTGTATTTTCTTCGCCATTTTGGAGGGCGGAAATGAGTGAGATCAGGCGTGTCGGTGTCGTAGGTGCAGGCCAGATGGGCAATGGTATCGCCCATGTCTGTGCGCTGGCGGGCTATGATGTGCACCTCAACGACATCTCCGACGAAGCCCTCGCCAAGGGCATGGAGACCATCGAGGCCAATATGACCCGGCAGGTCTCGCGGGACATGATTTCCCATGACGAGATGAGCAAGGCGCTTTCCCGGATAAAGACGAGCACAAAACTCGACGGCTTTGACAGTGTCGACCTCGCCATCGAAGCGGCCACTGAAAAGCGCGAAGTCAAGGAAGCAATTTTCAAGACGCTCTGCGACGCCGTTCCCGCTAGCACCTACCTCGCGACGAACACCTCCTCCATCTCGATCACACGCCTCGCCGCGACGACGGACCGGCCGGAAAAATTCATCGGCCTGCACTTCATGAATCCGGTCCCGCTGATGAAGCTGATGGAGGTCATCCGCGGCCTCGCGACAGATCAGGAAACCTATGAGATGGCGCTTGGCTTTGCAGAGCGCCTGAACAAGACCACGACCAACGCCGAAGACTACCCGGCTTTCATCGTGAACCGTGTCCTGGTCCCGATGATCAATGAAGCGGTCTACGCGCTCTATGAAGGTGTGGGCACGGTCGACAGTATCGACACCGCCATGAAGCTTGGCGCGAACCATCCCATGGGCCCGCTCCAGCTTGCAGACTTTATCGGCCTCGATACCTGCCTCTCCATCATGCAGGTCCTGCATGATGGCCTCGCCGACACGAAATACCGGCCCTGCCCGCTTCTGGTGAAATATGTCGAAGCCGGCTGGGTTGGCCGCAAGGCCGGCCGCGGCTTCTACGACTATCGCGGCGACGCCCCGGTCCCCACCAGATAAGACCGGCGCGCCGTTTAAGGCTCCTCAGATTTCGACCGTCCGAATCAGCTCGATCACGGCGAGGATCACTGTATTGACCGCCACGGCGGCAAGGATCATCCCCATAATGCGGCTGACCAGCGCCGCGCCGGCCATTCTGATGACGCGAAGGATGGGCGTCGCAGCCAGCATCAGGATGAGGGCGCAGGCCATGACGAGCAGCATGACCCCCGCCGTCATCGCCTGCTCCTGAATGGAGAAGCGGTTATTGTCGGTCAGGACAACGACCGCGAGGATCGCGCCGGGCGAGGCCAGCGATGGCATGGCCAGCGGAAAGATTGCGACGGAGGAGTGGCCATCCCTTTCGGCCGACCAGCTCTCTGCCTCGCTTTCAGGCTTCGAGTCGCCAAAGATCATGGTCAGCGCGAAAAGCAGAAGCACGATACCGCCGGCGATCTGAAAGGCCGGCAGGCTGATGCCCAGCGCATTGATGAGAAACTGGCCGCCAACCAGAAAGAGCAGCAGTACAAAGGTGGCGGCGATGATTGCCTTCACCGCGATCTTCCATCGATCCGCCGCCGCCACGCCGGCGACGACCGCGATAAAGACCGGGATCGTACCAATCGGGTCGATGACCACCCAGAGCAGCACGAACTGTTCAAGCAAACTATGCGTCATCTTCCTCGCCAAACTGGAATGGGCCAGGCAGGATGCCTGATGGAGCTTCAGATCGCGCTGACGCGGCCAAATACAAGCACTGCGCCCGCATTCACGCCCATGTGTTGCACTCAGGCCCGCGAGAGCAGGTCTTCAGGTCTCACCGTTTGACTAGCTGCGCCAGCGCAGCGTGACCGGTTTGATCGGGTTTTCGAACGGGCGGCTCTCGGTCCTCGACGCCGTCCATTCCTTTTTCAGCGTCCGGTACCATTTGGCCTGCACATCGATATCGTCGATCCAGATCATCGCCTTCTGATATTTCATGCCTTCATTCTGAAGATCGACGATATCACCGTCCTGACGCAGGAATTTGCGCGCCGCCGGCTTGAAGATCGGGATGGCGAGGTTGAGCAGCGGCGCCCCGAAGAACCATGTCACCTGCGTGATCCGCGTCTGCTTTTTGTAGACAGGCGTCAGGCAGGTCAGCGTCAGCAGGCGTGCGGTGTCATTCTCCACGATTTCCCAGCGATAGCCGGGCAGCTGGAAGATGATCTCTGTCGTGACCTTGCCGCCGAACACAGCCTTGTAGGCAAGCGAGTTCGATGATGGCTGATGGCGGTCGATGGCCCAGCCGCGGTCGCGCGGCACAAATGGCTTTTCCTTTAGTTTCAGCCCCGCACTGGGCGGGCGCCACCACCATTGCGAATGCACGAAGGCGACATGGGCCGGGTCCATCAGGCCGACCACGGCATCGTCCATATGCGCGTTGAATGTTTCCTCGATGACGAATTTCGGCGTGTCCGGCAGCTCACCGAAATCCGGCGGCGGCACATCGGGCTCCCCCTCAAACTTCGGGTCATCCGCGATGAAGACGAAGATCATCCCGTTCTTCTCATGCACCGGATAGCGGCGCACGCGGAACCGGCCCGCCTCATAGGGCTGGTCTTCCAGAACGCTCGGCATGTGCCGGCAGACCCCATCGGTCCCGAAGCGCCAGCCATGATAGGGACACTCCACCGTCGGCTCGCCGTCCGTATCCTTCATCTTGCCCGCCGACAGTGGCACCAGCCTGTGCGGACAGATATCGCGCAGCGCGAACGCCTCTCCAGATTCTGTCCGCCCCACCACGATGGGTTGATCGAGCATGATGACATGTTTCAGGCCGCCGGGTTTCAGCGCCTTGGACGGGCACGCCAGATACCAGCTGTCGGTCAGCCAGCCCTCCGGCGTAATGCCGGGCTGGGTCTCCGTCGTCTTGTCGATAAGCGTCTGTGTGTCGGCCATGGGAGGTTTTTATACACCTCCATTCCTAACAGAAACCCTCAATCGCCAGCCGGCTTTACGTATAGGGCAAAACGAGTCGGGGGCGCAGAGCGTTCAAGGCTTTGGCTGTCTCTTCATTGCAGAAGATCAGCACGCTTGCCTGACCGTTGTCGGCGGCCCAGAACCGGCGCCCGTCCCCGATAGTACTCTCAATGTCTTCCGCTAACTCCGCGACGAAGAAAGGGTCTGCCCAGTCGTCTTCAAACCGCAGCTCCTTGTGGACCTCACGTCCACCGAGGACATAGCTCACTCTGGCAATCCGCGCGCCATAGTCGAGTTTGTCAGAAACATCCTCGAAGAGATCTCTCCGCCCCGTTAGTCGCTCAAAATTCTCGATGATCCGGACATAGTCGCCGTCACCTTCGATGGCCTCGAGATCGAAGTTCCATACACGGTCACTGACACGACGGCCCCAGGGTTCGCGCTCGACTTCCGTCCCCATCATGAAGAGAAGCAGGAAATATGGATCGTCACGATAAGCGTCGGCTTCAAACGAGTATAGCAGATCGTCTTTTGTGATCCCCGCGTTAAGCGCGATCCCGAGCTCTGAAAACTCTGACAACTGGTGGTCCAGATCTGGTGCCTCAGCCGGGTTGCGTGTTTCCAATTCGCTACTCCCGTTTGGCGAAGGCGTTTCATCAACTGTCGAACCACCACAGCCAGAGAGTATTCCTAAAGCGCAGCCAATCAGGGCCAGGCCCGCGAATCTGAAGATCAAAAAGTGCTTCAAGCCATCAGTCCCAACACACAATGCCGCTAGTCGCAGCGGCCCAGCCCCGCTATATGGCGGCCCATGACACCCCGCGACAAGATCCGCAATTTTTCCATCGTGGCGCATATCGACCACGGCAAGTCCACCCTCGCTGACAGGTTGATCCAGGTCACCGGCGGCCTTACCGACCGCGAGATGCGCGAACAGGTGCTCGATTCCATGGATATCGAGCAGGAGCGCGGCATCACGATCAAGGCCCAGACCGTCCGGTTGAACTACACGGCCAAGGATGGCGAGACCTATGTCCTGAACCTCATGGACACGCCGGGCCACGTCGACTTCTCCTATGAGGTCAGCCGCTGCCTCGCGGCCTGTGAAGGCTCGCTCCTGGTCGTGGACGCCTCGCAGGGCGTCGAGGCGCAGACCCTCGCCAATGTCTATCAGGCCATCGACCAGGACCATGAGATCGTCCCGGTCCTCAACAAGATCGACCTGCCTGCGGCCGAGCCGGAGCGCGTGAAAGAGCAGATCGAGGATATTATCGGCCTCGACGCGTCCGACGCGATCATGACCTCGGCCAAGAATAATATCGGTATTGAGGATGTCCTCGAAGCCATCGTCACCCGCCTGCCCGCCCCGCCCGAAGGTGACGCCGACAAGCCGCTCAAGGCTTCCCTGATCGATGCCTATTACGACCCCTATCTCGGCGTTGTGGTCATTGTCCGCATTGTCGACGGGGTGATGAAGAAGAAGCAGAAGATCCGCATGATGCGGGCCAAATCGACCTATGAGGTTGACAAGGTCGGCATCTTCGGCCCCAAGCCGACCGATGTCGAAGAGCTCGGCCCGGGCGAGGTCGGCTTCTTCGTCGCCTCGATCAAGGAAGTTGCCGACACGGCTGTTGGCGACACGATCACGGACGAGAAAAACCCCACGGACACGCCCCTCCCCGGCTATAAGGAAGTCGTGCCGATGGTGTTCTGCGGCCTCTTCCCGGTCGACGCAGGCGACTTCGATGATCTGCGCGCCGCCATGTCGAAGCTGCGCCTCAACGATGCGTCTTTTACCTGGGAAATGGAAACCTCTGCCGCGCTCGGCATGGGTTTCCGCTGCGGCTTCCTCGGCCTTCTCCATCTCGAAATCATCCAGGAACGCCTCAGCCGTGAGTTCGACCTCGACCTCATCGCGACCGCCCCCTCGGTGGTCTATGAAATGACCATGACTGACGGCACGGAGCTGGAGCTGCACAACCCCGCAGACATGCCCGACGTGGTCAGGATCGAGGAAATCCGCGAGCCCTGGATCTCAGCGACCATCTATACGCCGGACGACTATCTCGGTTCGATCCTTCAGCTCTGCCAGGACCGCCGCGGCATCCAGAAAGAGCTCTCCTATGTCGGGGGCCGGGCGATGGTGAAGTATGAGCTGCCGCTTAATGAAATCGTCTTCGACTTCTATGACCGCCTGAAGTCCATCTCGAAGGGCTATGCGAGCTTCGATTACGAGATCATCGGCCACCGCGCCGGTAATCTGGTAAAAATGTCGATCCTCGTGAATGACGAGCCTGTCGACGCCCTCTCCATGCTGGTTCACCGTGACCGCGCCGAGGGCCGGGGCCGACAGATGTGTGAGCGCCTGAAGGACCTTATCCCCCGCCAGATGTTCAAGATTCCGATCCAGGCCGCCATCGGCGCCAAGGTCATCGCCCGCGAGACGATCTCGGCCCTGCGCAAGGACGTGACGTCCAAATGTTATGGCGGCGACGCGACCCGCAAACGCAAGCTTCTCGACAAGCAGGCCGCCGGCAAGAAGCGCATGCGCCAGTTCGGCAAGGTCGAAATCCCGCAGGAAGCCTTCGTCGCGGCGCTGCGGATGGATGACGACTAGACGGGCGTCGGCGCCGGTGACGCTTACACCAGCGCTTTGGATTGATTGTCCATTAAACCTCTGATGACACGATCAGGGGATGCGCCTCGTCTATGCCATACTCTTTCTGCTCGCCCTCATAGGGGCCGTCTTCGGACTCGCCGTGATTACGCAGCCCGACCCGGTGGAGTTGTGGACACTCTTGGAAGCCCGCTGGAGGCTAGCCATATTGGCGAAACCCATGCCGCAGACGTGGCAGACTATGAGCGGGGCAGTGAGTCGCGACTGGCGGTCCTCCTCACGGATGAGGGCTCAAACTGGCTTGGGCTCGCACATGGCCTGAAGACGATTGGTGTGCCCTTTGTCATCACGCGCGAGACTGATCGGGCGCTGCGCCACGATGTCGTCCTGGTCTACCCGGTGATCTCAGGCCGCAACACGGATCAGGAAACCCTTCGTACGCTTGCGAGATTCCCGCAGAATGGCGGAACATTGATCGCGACAAATGTCCTTGGCGGCGGCCTCGCCCCTGTTTTCGGGTTTGAGGGCGTCACCGAATCCAGATCGCACACCCATCTCACCTTCGATGACGACTATGCCATAACCGCCGATTTTCAGGCGCTTGGGCAAAAGACCATCAAGATTGGCAGCGAGACGCAGCTGGCGACGAATCCTGGAACAAATGCATACCTCTCGCCGCGCCAGCGCCCGGTTGCTGTCTATGAGGACGGCTCGGCGGCCATCGTGCGCCGCGACTATGAAGAGGGCACAGCCTACGCGCTCGGGATCGACCTCGGCCAGCTGCTCCTGAAGGGATATAACTTCAAGGAAGCAGACGTGGCGGAGACCTATGCCAACCGCTACCAGCCGACACTAGATACGCTTCTGCGCCTGGTCGCCGCCATCTATCGCGAAGGCGAGCCCGACGGCGTGACCCTTGGGACTGTCCCTGACGGCAAAAAACTATCGGTCATGATGACCCATGATATCGATTACAGGAAATCGGTCCGCAATGCGGTCAAGTACGCCGAAATGGAGGCACTCAACGGCGTCCGCTCGACCTATTTTGTGCAGACAAAATACATTGAGGATTTCAACGATCAGAGCTTTCTGGATGAAGAAGGGGTCGGATACATACTCAAACTGGAAGAACTCGGTGCCGAAATCGCCAGCCATAGCGTCTCGCACTCGCTCCAGTTCAACGCATTTGCCCTCGGCACTGGCAGAGAGGTGCTGCCCTCCTATCGTCCGTTCGTCCGCGATCTGGAGGCAACGACCGAGGCCAGCATTATGGGCGAATTGCGGATCAGCAAATTCATCCTCGAATCCCTGATCAGCGAACCGGTTACCTCGTTCCGGCCTGGCTATCTGAGGATTCCGACCCAGCTTCCCGAAGCTCTGCAATGGGCCGGTTATTCCTACAGCTCGTCTGTCACAGCCAACAAGTCACTCACGCATTTCCCTTTTCGGCTGACGGCCGGCCGTCAATTCGACACCAATACGGATATTTTTGAGTTTCCGATCACCATTGAGGACGAATTGCCGCCGCTCTTGGGCGAACGCCTGGAGGAAGCAAAGACGATTGCTGACAAACTCGCGGCCTATGGCGCCACCATGGTTGTCCTCAGCCATCCCGATATCCTTGGACACAAGTTTGAGTTTGCGGAGGGCTTCATCGATCACGTCAAACCCTATTCATGGATCGGCACCGTATCCGATTTTGGTGACTGGTGGGCGGCCCGCGATGCGATTGGCGTTGATTTAGACGACGCTGGCGGTGTCAGATCGGTAAGGCTGAACTGCCCAACTCCGATAAAAGGGCTGACGCTTGAGGTGCCAGAAAGCTTCGGCGTGCCCGGCCCCCTATCCGGCGGCAAACTCATTCGAGCCGAAAGCGGCACCTGGCTTGTCGACTGCATAGATAAAGTAATGCGGATCGAACTGGCCAAAACGACAGGTATGCCAGGGAATTAATCGACTGTCCTGTCCCCCACGTCACCGATAGGCAGGCAGGTTTTCGCTGATACGCTACCGGAAAAGATAAAACCGGGAGGCCCGCACCATGACCAAGACCGATCTTTTCGAGCCCGTGACCTTTAACGGCCTGACGCTCAAGAACCGCATCGCCCTGTCCCCACTGACCCGCGCCCGCGCCACGCCAGACGGCAAGGCCGGCAAGCTTCAGGCGGATTACTATTCGCAGCGCGCGAGCGCCGGTCTCCTCATCACCGAAGCCACCGCAGTCGTTCCCGGCGGGCGCGGCGGCCCGATGCTGCCGGGCCTTTGGGAAGACGCGCAGGTCGAGGGCTGGAAAGAGGTGACAGACGCCGTCCACGCGAAAGACGGCCTGATCTTCAGCCAGCTCTGGCACGCCGGCCGGCTCAGCCATTCCTCGCTCAGCGCCGACGGCAAGAGCCCGCCGGTCTCCCCGTCGGAATACAGCCAGCCCGGCGAGATCTTCACCGAGACGGGCCCCCAGCCCTATGAGCCGGTCCATGTCATGACAAAGGCAGAGATCAAAGGCATGGTCGGCGCCTATGAGGCCGCCGCAACCCGCGCGAAGAAAGCCGGCTTTGACGGGATCGAGCTGCATGCGGCCCACTCCTATCTCATTTCCGCCTTTCTCAATGACATGACGAACCGGCGCGATGATGAATATGGCGGCTCCATCGAGAACCGCGCGCGCTTCCTGAAGGAGATTCTCGAAGCCGGCCTCAAGGTGTGGGACGGCAAACGTATCATGATCCGCCTTGCTCCGCTCGGCCACGCCTACGGGACCTGGGATACCGACCCCGAACCGCTCTTCAACCATGTCGTCGACATGATGAATGATCTTGGCATTGGCTGGCTCGACCTTGTCGAAGGCGATACTGGTGTCACCCGCACACCGGAGCCCTATTTTGACGTCCTGAAACTGCGCAAGCGCTTCAAGGGCCTCACAATCCTCAACAATCTCTACACACGCGAGATGGCAATCGAGGCGCGCGAGAAAGACAGCGGCGACATTATCGCCTTCGGCCGTCCATTCATCGGCAACCCGGATCTGGTCGAACGCCTGAAAGCCAATGCCGAGCTGCATGAAGCCCCGCTGAAAGCCTATTATGGCGGCGGCGCCCGCGGCTATACGGATTTCCCGACGATGGAAGAGGCGTGAACCGGCCTCGAGCTAGCTTGGCCTCCAAGCGCAGGATCTATATAAGTCATCAGGTGAAGAGGACTTCCATGAAACAGGCCATTGGCGCATGTCTCGCGCTTTCCGTTTTTGCGATCAGCGCCCCTGCAGGCACGGCGCAATCGCCGGACGGGGATGGCGAGCTAGCGGGGGCCGCCGGTGAGGCTGCCCTCAAAGCATGCCTCGCAGCAGCCGGGGCAGATAGCGGTGCTCGCCACGATTGTATCGGCACGATGGTCGACGCCTGCCCCGGCAATGCCGGCTCAACTCTGTCCATGGTGTCGTGCGTCAGCGAGGAAACCGGCTTCTGGGATACGCGCCTGAATGCCGTCTACCGGGACCTCATGGCCGCTTACCGCCAGCAGGATGAGGACTTTGCAGACGGCTACGACCTCACCGCGCGCCTTAGTGAGGTCCAGCGCGGCTGGATCGAGTGGCGCGATGTTAAATGCAAGTTCGCCTATGACGAATTTCGCGGTGGCACGCTCGGGCGGATCACGGGCGCGGACTGTATGCTTCAGATGACGGCCGAACGGGTCATTGAGCTTGAGACCCTGCTCGAGACCGCACGCCTCTAGCCCTCCGCAACGTCACCGCTGGGCTTTGAGCCGCTGGATGGTAGGCTCCGGATCAATAAGGGAGATACGCCATGGCCGACACCGCCACCACGTTCGAGGAAATCCTCTATGAGGTCGCCGACAATATCGCGACCATCACGCTGAATGCACCGGACCGGATGAACACCATTTCCGGCCCCATGCTGGACGGGCTCTCAAATGCCCTTCTGAAAGCCGATGCCGACCCGAACGTGCGTTGCGTGATCCTGACGGGGGCGGGCCGTGCGTTCTGTGCCGGGCTCAACCTGGAAAGCGCCACCAAGGGCGAGGAGATGGGCTCGGGTGCCATCTCATCGGCCAATCTTGATCTGCGTAATACCCCGCCCACCATCCTCTTCAACATGGACACGCCGACCATCTGCGCCATCAATGGCGGCGCGGCCGGTTATGGCATGGACACTGCCCTTGGCTGCGATATCCGCATCATGTCGGACAAGGCCAAGATGGCCGCCGCCTTCACCAAGCGCGGCATCCTGCCGGAAAGCGGCGGCACCTGGTTCCTGCCGCGCATGCTCGGCTGGGAGAAAGCCTGCGAGCTCATCTTCACGGGCCGCACCCTCAAGGCCGATACGTGTCTTGAAGAGGGGCTCTGTTCAAAGGTGGTCGCGCATGACAGCCTGATGGATGAGGCCCGCGAGCTTGCCACCGAGATCGCCTCGAACGCCCCGCTGGCCGTTCAGGCCTCCAAACGCCTGATGCGGATGGGGCTGTCAGAGCCGTTCACAGAGCATGTCCATCATGTCTTCCTGCAGCTTCTGCCGTTGATGCGGTCAGAGGATGCGCGCGAAGGCATGATCGCCTTCCTCGAAAAGCGCGAGGCGAACTTCAAGGGCCGGTAGGCTCAGGGCTGGAAGCCGGCAACCTCCAGGGCGAGCGCCTGCGCGTCGGCCTCTGCCCCGAACCGCCTCAGGGTCGAGATGACCGCCTGCAGCGTCATGGGCGAAAGCTCGCCCGGCGCGCCGTCTGTTGCATTCAGCAGAAGCAGGATCGCTTCGCCATGGGCGCCGCCGCGCGCAGCCGCCTCCATGGCGACCAGCGCACCGCCCGGTGTACCGGCTTCATCAGCCGAGGCATCGACCAGCGCCTTGCGCGCCGCCACGGGCAGCGAGATATCGAACCCCGCCCAGATCGAGAACAGCTTGAGGGCGTCTGCCTCAGCCTCCGGCGAGGCATCGTCGCCGACAAGCTGCGAAACGACAGCCTCTACGGCGCCGCGGTCGCGTTCGCGCGAAAGCACCATGCTGTACCCGCGCATACGCGCCGTCTGCCGGCTCGCGCCGCCCGCGGCGTCTTCAGCGGCATCCAGCCAGAAATTTGTCAGCGACGCGTTTTGCAGCGCCAGCGCGGCATTCGCAAATTCAAGCGCCTGCGAGGCCGTGACCGCATCCACGGGGAATGATTTCAGGTCCTCCTGGAAGAGCCCGGCCATGGTGCGATAGTCCACTGCATTATCGCTCGCCGCCTCAAGCGCGGCGACAAGCGCATCGGCCTGGCGCGTCTCAAGCGATGCCTGCGGACTATCCAGGCCGAGTTCAAAAGCCTCGTCCTCAATATCCAGCGTGCCTTCATTGCGCAGGTCACGCGCCGGCTGGCTCATCGGGCGCGGCTCCTGCGTCAGCAGGTAGAGCGCTTCATCAGCTGGCGTTTCGGGCTCAAAAGCCGGCACATTTACATAGTCGAGATAGAGCGAACGGTATTGCGGCGAATCCAGCAGCCCAGCACCGGTCGCATTGCGCGCGGCCACCAGGCGCAGCGCCAACGGGTTGCGCGTGTCATTGGCATAGTCAGCGGCCAGGTCAGGGCGCGCAGCCTCTAGCGCGTCGGCTGTTCCCTCCAGCTCGGCAAGCTGGGAAAGCGCGACCTGCAGGCCGGACCCGAAGCGGGCCTCGGGCCGCTCATCCGCCTCGGCAATGATCGCAATGGCCGTCTCGGTCACCCAGGGGTCCGCGCCTTCTTCACCGGCCGCGAGCTCCAGCGCGAGTTCTGCTTCGGCGAGATTGCCGCTCTCCACCCCGCAGATAATGCGCAGCTCCAGCCAGAACCTCTCCGCCGCTTCCGGGTTCATCTGGTCACAGACAAGGCCGAGCTCTCCGGCGGCGAGCCGGTTATCCGCGATGATCGCATCGGCATCGACGCCGTCCGGTACCTCATCGACCTGCCGGCCCAGCATGGCGACGGCCCGGCGCTCGCCGAGCGCCTCCAGCAGCCGCAGACGCTCTGCCTGAAGCGCATCTGCATCCTCGCCGGACGGTTTTGCCGATGGAGAACGAAGCAGGCGGCTCAGAAGCTCACGTTCTGCCTCAGTCATCTCCTCGATATTCAGACCCTCCATGAGGGAAAGGAGGAAATCCGCTTCCGACGAGGCCCACACCCGATCGCTGATCGCGGTCTCGCCGCGCTCCAGCAGGTTGCTGGTCCAGCCGCTGACATCCTCCATGCCGCTGGAACGGATCTGCGCGCCCGCGGTGAGGCTCAACGCCCCTGCCAGCAGCACCGGCGCGATGAGCCTAGAAGACATTGTCGATCTCCATCCGCACTTCGCCCTCGTCCGGGCGCGCATTATCGACCTCGGTTCCCAGCCACCAGAGGGCAGCCACGACACCGATGATCAGGACAGCGAACAGGATGAACCATTTGCGCATTCTTGGAGGACCTCTTTTGCGGCTGCTTCACCGCACTTGTTGCTCGTCGACGTTGAGTCTGTATAGGACAGTCAGGAGCGAGCTTAAAAGCCCATGACCGCAAAGAGTAGTTACACCGCAAACGCAGCACGAATAGGGCAGACCATTTCGAACCGCACTGTTGCGCTCGTTGGACTGATGGGCGCGGGCAAGTCGACGGTCGGCCGGCGGCTTGCCTATGCGCTTGGCCGTCAGTTCTATGACAGCGACGATGAGATCGAGAAAGCTGCAGGTCTCTCCATCTCCGATATCTTCGCCCTGCACGGCGAGGCCGAATTCCGCCGCGGCGAGCAACGTGTGCTCGAGCGCCTTCTCAGCGAGCCGCCCCATGTCCTGGCAACAGGCGGCGGCGCCTATCTCAATCCCGACACGCGCACCCTTCTGCGTGAGCACGCCATCACGATCTGGCTGAATGCAGACCTTGAAACGCTGTGGCGGCGTGTATCCAAGCGCGGGCACAGGCCGCTGCTGAAAGCCGACAACCCAAAAGGCGTTCTCAGCCGTCTCCTCGATGAGCGTGCCCCAATCTATGAGAAGGCCGACATCGTCGTCACGAGCCGTGAAGGCCCGCACCGCGCGACGGTGAACAGTATTCTCAAGGCGCTCGATGAGTGGAGCAGGACCCATCATGACTGAAACCATCGCAGCCCATCACAAGGTCCGCGTCGAACTCGGCACGCGCAGCTATGATATCGAGATCGGCGCAGGCCTGCTTGGCCAAGCGGGCAGCTATCTCGCTCCGCTCACGCGCCAGCCACGGGTCTTTGTGCTGACCGATGGCACGGTGGGAGGCATTTATGCCGGCCCACTCGAGGAAAGCCTGAGCAAGGCAGGCCTGCAAATGCGGCTGAAGGCGGTCTCCGGCGGCGAGGGCTCGAAGAGCTGGGCGGTCCTCGGTGAAGTGCTGGACTGGCTGCTATCCGAAGGGGCGGGCCGCGACGATGTGCTCGTCGCTCTCGGCGGTGGCATTGTGGGGGACCTCACAGGTCTGGCCGCCTCGCTGATGAAGCGCGGCATGACCTTCGTCCAGATTCCCACCACACTGCTGGCCCAGGTCGACAGTTCGGTTGGCGGCAAGACAGCCGTGAATGCCGAACAGGGAAAGAATCTGATCGGCGCCTTCTACCAGCCCGCGCTGGTGCTGGCAGATACTGACGTCCTCTCCACCCTGCCAGAGCGCGAACGCCTCGCCGGCTATGCCGAGGTGGTGAAATACGCCCTGATTGACGATCCTGCGTTTTTCGACTGGCTGGAGAGCCACGGATCCGATGTGGTCGGCCTCGAAAAAGCCGCCCTCGCAGAGGCGGTCGCCATTTCCTGCCGCGCCAAGGCACGTATCGTATCAGAGGATGAGCGCGAATCGGGCGTGCGTGCCCTTCTCAATCTCGGTCACACCTTCGGTCATGCGCTTGAGGCGGTGAACGGCTTCAGATCCTCACTGCTCCATGGCGAGGCGGTTGCCGCGGGCATGGCCCTTGCGCTTGGCTATTCGGCCCGGCAAGGCCTGATGAGCGCAGACGATGCCGCGCGCGCCGCCGCCCTGCTTGAAAAGTCAGGTCTGGTGACACAATTGAACCGCTTGCCGGGTGGACCTTACACATCGCACGCGCTGACCGAAGCCATGAAGCAGGACAAGAAAGTCCGGGCCGGACGCGTGCCGCTCATCCTTGCCCGGGGTCTCGGCAAGGCATTCATCCAGCCTGATGCCGATCTCGCCGATGTAGGCGCGTTTCTAGAAGAGGAGCTCCAGCGGAGCTAAGCCATGATCATCGGAACCTTTATCGCCATCCTCTGCCTGCTCGGGATGTCGGCTTTCTTTTCAGGCTCGGAAACAGCCCTCACCGCCGCCTCGCGCACACGCATGCACCAGCTGGAGCGTGAGGGAAACAAGCGCGCGGCCGCTGTGAATTCGCTTATTTCGGACCGCGAGCGGCTGATCGGCGCGATCCTGCTTGGCAACAATCTCGTCAATATCCTCGCCTCGGCGCTGGCAACGACGCTTTTCGCCTCTCTCCTGCCTGGCGCGACCGGCGTTGCCGTCGCGACGGCGGTGATGACCATACTCGTCCTCGTCTTTGCCGAGGTCCTGCCGAAGACCTATGCCATCACGCGGGCCGATCGTATGGCGATGTCCGTCAGCAAGCCGATCACCTGGCTGGTCGCCGCGGCTGCGTGGATTGTGATCATCATTCAGGCGATCGTGAACTTCACCCTCCGCATGGTGGGCGCGAGCGCCCCGGACGCCGACTTCACCGCCGAAGAGGAAATTCGCGGCGCCATCGACTATCACCATTCAGAAGGCGGCATGGACGAAACCGACCGCCACCGCCTCGTTGGCGCGCTCGATCTCAAGGACATGACGGTCGAAGAGGTGATGATCCACCGCAAGAACATCACCATGCTCGACAGCAATTCACCCTCCGGTGAGATCATCCGCCAGGCGCTGAACAGCCCGCATACGCGCATCCCCCTCTACAATGCTGACGATGACGAGATTACCGGCATCCTGCATGTGAAGGATCTTCTGCGCGCCGTCGTTGCCCAGAAGGGCGACATTGATGGCATCGACATGACGGAGCTCCTGCGTGAGCCGTGGTTCGTGCCGGAGACGACACCGCTGCAGGACCAGCTCGACCTCTTTCTGAAAGAGCGCAATCACTTCGCCCTCGTCATCGATGAATATGGCGAGCTTCAGGGCCTGCTGACGCTGGAAGACATCCTTGAAGAGATTGTGGGCGACATCCGCGATGAGCATGACGTGCCGGTTCAGGGCGTCCGCCCGCAGTCCGATGGCTCAGTCATTACCGAGGGCTGGGTCACCATCCGCGACCTCAATCGCGCAACGGGCTGGCAGCTGCCGGACGAAGAAGCCGTCACCGTCGCGGGCCTCGTCATTCACGAGGCCCAGACCATTCCGGAACCCGGCCAGCGCTTCGCCTTTCACGGCCACCGCTTCGACATCATCCGCAAGACCCGTAACCAGATCACTGGCCTGCGCGTCGCACCGATCCCGGATGAGCCGGCCGAAGAATAGCTGCCCTGAGACGGCTCGCCTGCCTACTGCGCGACCCAGCCACCATCCATCTGCATCAGCGCGCCATTGATCTGATTGGCTGACGGGCTGGTCAGGAAGACCGCCATGTCGGCGACCTGTTCCACCGTCACGAATTCCTTGGTGGGCTGAGCCGCCAGCAGGACGTTCTGCTTGACCTCCTCCTCACTGATCCCGCGCGCCTTTGCCGTATCAGCAATCTGCGCGTCAACCAGCGGGGTATGGACATAGCCCGGGCAGATCGCATTGCAGCGGACCCCATGCTCGGCGCCCTCAAGGGCGACTACCTTGGTAAGACCCGCAATACCATGCTTGGCCGCCACATAGGCTGCCTTGTACGGAGATGCGACAAGTGCATGCGCGCTGGCCGTATTGATGATCCGGCCCCAGCCCTTTTCTTTCATCGGCCCCATGACCATGCGCGTGGTGTGAAAGGCCGCACTGAGATTGAGCCCGATGATGAGGTCCCATTTATCGACGGGAAACGCCTCAATGGGCGCCACATGCTGGACGCCGGCATTGTTGACGAGGATGTCGACACCGCCAAAATCGCGCACCGCATAGCCGATCAGGCCTTCAATCGCCTGCGGATCGGTGAGGTCGGCCTCGGAAAAACCGATCTCGACATCGAACTCGGACCTGAACTCCTCGATCAGCTTTTCATCTTCGCCGGGCTTGACCAGCCCGTTCAGGATGACGTTGGCGCCTTCGCGCGCAAAGCCCCGCGCGACCGCCTTTCCGATACCGCTGGTTGAACCAGTGACCAGGGCCGTTTTTCCAGTGTGCAACATGTGGCATCCGTTCTGCTTGAGTGACCTGTCCCGCTTGTTTAGGACAGACCGTCGAAACAAAATAGTAGAGGTCCCGCATGGGTTCCGTCTTTCAGTCCTTCCAGGAAGGATTTCCGACATTCCTGATCTGGACCGGCACCGCCGGTCTCATGCTCATTCTCGCTGTCGCGATATATATCCTCCTCACCCCGTGGAAGGAACTGGCCCTCGTCCGGGGCGGAAACGGGACAGCCGGCCTGGCGCTTTCGGGCGCAATCGTCGGCCTCGCCATACCGCTCGCCTCCTGTCTGGCCTCCAGCGTTTCATTGCCGGACCTCCTGCTCTGGGGTATCGTCTCGCTGATCCTGCAATTGCTGGCCTACCGCTTCACCGATCTTCTGCTGAAGGACCTGCCGAAGCGCATCCAGGCCGACGAAGCTGGCGCGGCCATCGTCCTCATCGGGACAAAGCTCGCCAGTGCCATGCTCCTCGCTGCCGGCCTCTGGGACCCGGCCCTGCAACGCTTCTGATCGACAGGAAGGCCCTGACCGCGTGCTGAGACACACCCCCGACTGGCTGGTTTACCTGCTTGCGCTTGCAGCGCTCGTCATCGGTGTGTTCTCGATATCACCCGAACAGAACGCGCCGCCCGCGACCCCGGACTCGGTTGAACGCGAAGGTGCGACCCTTCCGCCGCCATCGGCTTTCGATGAGGCGGTGCTTGTACGCGTGGAGGCGCCGCGCGACGGCATCGGCACAGCTTTTTCAATTAATGCAGATGGCTACTGGATGACGGCGCGCCATGTCGTGGACGGCTGCAGCGACGTCTCCCTGCTTGTAGCGCCTAACCGCTATCTCCCCGTTCGCGATGTGTCGATTTCGGACACCAATGATCTCGCCCTGCTCTACGCGCCGCCCAGCATGACTCCTGTGGCGCTGGATATCTCCAACGATCTGCGCGTCGGCACCTATGGCTATCATGTCGGCTATCCGCAGGGGCGGCCCGGCGAAGCGGCCAGCCGGCTTATCTCGCGCTCACGGCTCATTTCCCGCGGGCGGCATTCCGGTGAGGAGTCGGTCCTGGCCTGGGCAGAAACCGGCCGGACATCTGACCTTGAAGGCACGCTGGGCGGTCTTAGCGGCGGCCCGGTTTATGATTCCGACGGCAAGGTGCGCGGCGTCATCATTGCCGAAAGCCCCCGCCGCGGCCGCATCTACAGCGCCTCGCCGGAAACGATCCGCACCTTCCTCGCCGAACAGGATGTGGTTCCCCTGGGCGAACGACCCGTTCCCTTCGAGCCTCATTCCTATGGCGGCTCGGCAGACCGCGTCCGCCAGAGCCTGCAAGTTGTGAAGGTCGCTTGCCAGGTGGACGACACCGCAAGGAATGAAAGCGCGTCATGAGTTTTGCTGACCGTCTGATCGCCGCGACCGACGAATTCGGTCCCCTCTGTGTCGGTCTGGACCCGCATGCGGGCCGCATACCGGACCTTTTCGGCGGCGACACCCCCGAAGGGCTTGAAGCCTGGGGCCTCGCCATGATTGAGGCGGTCAAGGGCCGCGCCGGTGTCATCAAGCCCCAGTCCGCCTTCTATGAGCGTCATGGCTGGCAAGGCATGCGCGCGCTTGCCACCATTCTCGAGGCCGCACGTGAGGCGGGGCTCACCGTGCTCATGGACGCAAAACGCGGCGATATCGGCTCAACGGCAGAAGGCTATGTCTCTGCCTTTCTCGCCAGCGACGCGCCGTTCCCCTGCGATGCCCTGACCGTGAACCCCTATATGGGTCTCGATACGCTTGAGCCCCATGTCCGCGCGGCTGAAGAGCACGCCAAGGGCGTCATCGTGCTTGCCCGCACCTCCAATCCCGGCTCAGCCGATTTCCAGTCGAGATCACTGGAAGGCGCCCCGCTCTTCGAGCGTGTGGTCGAGGCTCTCGCCCCCATGATCGAACGGCTGAAGGGCGAGAGCGGCTGGTCCGGTC
>NVWP01000034.1 GCA_002733705.1 Henriciella sp.
ACGATGGAATTCCTCTATGAGGACGGCAACTTCTATTTCATCGAGATGAATACCCGCCTTCAGGTGGAGCATCCGGTCACCGAGATGATCACGGGCATCGATCTGGTACGTGAACAGATCCGCATAGCCGACGGAAAGAAGCTGTCTTTCAACCAGGAAGACGTCATGCTGGTCGGCCATGCGATCGAGTGCCGGATCAATGCCGAACACCCGGAAACCTTCGCGCCCTCCCCCGGTACGATCACCGAGTTCCATGCACCGGGCGGCCCCGATGTACGTCTCGATAGCGCCGCCTATGCCGGCTACAAGATCCCACCCAATTATGACAGCCTTATCGGGAAGCTGATCGTGCATGGGCGCACGCGCAATGAGTGCATCATGCGCCTGCGCCGGGCGCTGGATGAAATGGTGGTCGGGGGTATTCACACGACCCTGCCGCTGCACCAGCGTCTCGTGGATGCCAAGGATGTGGTCGACGGCCATTATGACATCCACTGGCTGGAGCGTTTCCTGGCCGACAAATAGGTCCCGGGAAAGGCGCGAGCGCCATGTCTGACCGATTCGATACCGAGATGCTCCTCGACTGCTACCGGCAGGGCGTGTTTCCCATGGCGGATTCGCGCGAGGACATGAACCTCTTCCTGATCTCTCCAGAGATCAGGGGCATCCTGCCGCTCAAGGGGTTTCATGTGCCACGCCGCCTGCGCAAGACAGTGCGCAAGGCGCCCTATCGCGTCACGGTAGACCTTGCCTTCAACCGGGTCATCGAGGCCTGCGCGGAGGATATGCCAGACCGGCCCACCACATGGATCAATACACCGATCCAGAACATGTATGCCGCCCTCCACAGGCAGGGCCATGCCCATTCAATTGAGTGCTGGGACGATGAAGGATGGCTGGTGGGCGGGCTTTACGGGGTCTCGCTGGGCGCGGCCTTCTTTGGCGAAAGCATGTTTTCGCGGCGCACTGACGCGTCAAAGATCGCGCTTGTCCATCTGGTGGCACGGCTGATCGCCGGCGGCTACCAGCTGCTCGACGCGCAGTTCCACAACCCGCATCTGGAGCAGTTCGGCCTGATCGAGATGAAAAAGTCGGACTTCATGCGCCGGCTCGAGGCCGCCCTCGCCATGGACGCTGACTTCTATTCGTCTGGCGAAGCGGGCGAGGACAGGCTTTCCGGCGAAGGCTGCTTGCACCTGATCACCCAGACATCATAGACGGGGTGTTCCAGCGCGCTGAGCCCCGGTGAGGACGCAAACATCCAGCCGGAAAAGAGCGGCCCGGCCTCTTCCTCTTTCTCTGCTGGCTGCCTAGGCGCCGTTTTTCTGTCCGCAGCATCGAGTTCTGCCTTAACGTCGGACAGGAGACGCGGCTCTGTCAGCGTGTTGGTTGCCACATAATCGGCTTCGGTAATCTGCAGGAAGGCAGCACTTTCCGGCGGCTCCTCCGGCGGGGTCTGGAAACAGACCTTCAGGTCGACTTCCAGCACGCCATAGACGACCGGCTTGCCGACTTCGATCTCAAAGTCGGTTGACCGGCCGGTGATCTTGTCGAGCGCGCGAAGCGTGGCCATACGTTCCTGATTATAGGTCGGACCGGGGTCTTCCTGCTCCTCTTCCTCGAGGCTTTCCATCCCGTCGGTCTCTTGCGCGCCCTCTTCGCTGGCTTCATCGCCGGCGTCCAGCGCAGGATCGGTCTCATCCTGTGCGCTGGCGCCCAGACTGATCGCTGCTGCCGTCAGGGCGACGCAGAAAAGCTTTCTCACTGATTGTCTCCTGCCGATTCCTCATCTTCTGTCTCATCGACAGAAGCCTCGGATTCAGGAGATTCTGTGTCGTCTTCTGCATTTTCCTGCGGTGTTTCGGCGCTGGAGGCCGAGGCATTGTCCGAAGCGGACGGGGCAGCCGGATAACCGCCTGACGCATCGCTGGATGAGCTGGAGCTGCTTCCACTGCCGCTGTCGCCATCATCTCCGCCGCCGCTTGCAAAGGACGCCATGAGGGTGAGCAGGTCGACACTGCCCTGCGTGTAGAGGATTTCGCCGCAGCCGCTCTCGCCGAACAGCTCCTGACCCTCGCCGCAAGGTTCGATCTGGCCGTAGCCGGCAGCAGGCTCGAGATTGATATAATTGCCGCCCAGCAGGCCTTCGGACTGGATACGGGCGGACGTGCCATCCTCGAGCGGGACCAGCCGGTCATCGATCGCCATTGTCACCAGCGCTTCTGCACGTTCCATATTGAGGTCAATCGCACGTACCGTGCCGACCTTGACCCCGGCCATGCGAACATCGGTGCCGCGCTCGACCCCGCTCACACTATTGAACCGAGCGCCAAGCTCTACCGTGCCGGACGTGCTGGCCGAGCTGTCACTGCCCGTGCCGATGGCAAACCAGAGGAAGGCGCCGGCCACGACGAGGACCGCCGCGCCGATAATTGTTTCGAGCAGGGATTCACGCATCGGGGGTCCACGCCTCATAATCTGCATCAGAAGCCTGGCGCTTGCCGGCCTCATTGAGTGAGCCTTTCGGGTGATAGGCAAACAGGGTGCCGGTCATGTTCGGCTTATGGTCGATTTCCCATTCGCGGCGATTGAGCGGCTTTTCCGTCGGCGGCTCATCCAGCGTGTGATGCAGCCAGCCATGCCAGTCTGCCGGCACCTTGGAGGGCTCTGCATAGCCATCATAGATGACATAGCGGCGGTGACGGCGCTCTATGGAGACCTTGCGGTCTTCATAATACTTGTTGCCGTACTCATCGGTGCCGACGAGCTGGCTGCGGCGCTTGATATCGAACAGGCCGCCGAGCGTGACGCCATTCCACCAGGTAAAGAGTCTGAGCATGTCGCAATCCTGAAACTTCTGTGCGCAAACTGGAATATGGGGCAGGTCGTGCGGCGAATCCAGTTATGGATCGGCTCACAATATATGTGACGAGCCGTCAAGCCTTCTGCATCATTGTGATGCGTCAGGACAAGGCGGGTCCGCCGAGCCGTGAGAGGATGATGACATGGGACACAGGGAGTCGCCAGACGCACGCATCAAGGCAGCTGTGGAGGACGGGCGCATCGGCCCGGTTGCTCCGCTGGGCTCGCTTGCTCTCATGCCAAACGCACCATTCGCCGCAGATGGCGAAGCCGCCCTGCGAACGGCGATTGATGTGCAGACCAATGAGGCCCTCGAGAAACAGACACGGCTCGGGCTCGCCGATCTTGTCGAGCAGCTTGGCACGGCGCCGCGCAATGCAGACCTCGCCGAAGCGCTGAATGCGGGCCTGCCGGCACAGTTGATCGAGGCCGGTCTGACCCATCCTGACGGCTTTCCAGGCGTAGAAGCCTGGCTACGGTCCAGTGCCATGGCAGACGCCGACCAGGCGCCGCTCGCCCTCACCGCGGAACAATTTGCCGCAGCCCCGCTGATGGCCGAACATGCCCGCAGCGAAGGCATCAGCCTGAGCATCTGGCCGGGCCATATGCCGGACGCCGCCTCTGCTGGCTGCGCCCTGGATGTGAGCGGTTTCGTCTCGCCGGAGGGGTTCGAGACAGGTCTGCTGCGCGAGACTGTGGAGGCGCTTGCATCCGCCTGCAATGGCAGACCTCTAGTGATCCTGGCTCAGGGCGTGGCGGCAGCGACGCTTGCGCTGGGCGCCGACGATGAAACCTCTTTTGGACAGATCGGCGCTGCGCTGATTTCAGGTCTCACAGCCCTCATCGAGGGGGGAGAGATGCCGCAGGATGCGCCAGACCTGCTTGGCACTGAGGTTCAGACCTGTTCCCCGATTGAGGGGGCAACGCTCGCCGCCATGCCGCTTCGCCTGTCAGAGGAAAGCCAGCTCATGCCCGCCAGCGACGGGCTTTCCGGCTCGATCTCGCTGACGGTCCTGACCGAAGATGGCGCGGCAATTCCCTCTGCTGCCGCCATGACGGCACTGCAGCGCAGGGAGGCGGGCGGCCCGGACGCGCTTCGCGAAGCGCTTGAGGCTGGCTGCGACATTGACCGTCTGGAGGCCGTGAACAGCAAGGCCCTGCGCGCACGCGGATTTTCCGATGAAGGCATCTCGCGCGTGCGCAATGCCTTGCGCGAAGGCCTGCCGCTGGGCGCGGCCTTCTCACGCTGGGTTCTGGGCGACGATGTCATTGCAACAGAGCTAAAGCTGCAGCCTGAAGCCTTCGACACCGACGGCCGGCCGCTGCTTCGCATGCTTGGCTTTTCCGCCGAGGAGATCGAGACAGCCGAACAGGCTGTCGGCGGCGCTGCGGAAGCAACGGCGCGGCGCTTCTTCGCGCAGCAAGGCATCACCCTGCCCTCAGCGTCGGGTTTTGCGCTGGCTGCCGCCAGGGGCCTGTCACAGGCCAGCGGGCATGGCTTTTGTGTCGATGCGAGCGACTGGACGCCGGACGCGCGTGAAGCCGCCCTGTCTGCGGGCATCGCCATCCATCTGGGCGCCCTGCCCCGCGAGGAGGAAGGCAAGGCGTCCGACCGCATGACGGCGGTCTTCGAACTCGCCGAAGAATTGCAGGCCGAAGAGGCGCGAGCCATGCAGGCTGGGGCCGCGCCCGGCACGGCCACCGGCGCCCAGCGCACGCGCCTGCCGGACCGGCGCAAGGGCTATATCCAGAAATCGACCGTCGGCGGCCACAAGGTGTATCTGCATACGGGCGAATTCGACGATGGCGCCCTCGGCGAGATCTTCATCGACATGCACAAGGAAGGCGCCGCTTTCCGCTCGATGATGAACAATTTTGCCATCGCCGTCTCACTCGGCCTTCAATATGGCGTGCCGCTGGATGAGTATGTCGACGCTTTCGTCTTCACGCGGTTCGAGCCGGCCGGCGAAGTCACTGGCAATGATCGCATCACCAAGGCGACCTCCATCCTCGACTATATCTTCCGGGAGCTTGCAATCTCCTATCTTGGCCGTGACGACCTTGCCGAGCTTGGCGACGATGTCAGCCATGACGGCCTGGGCCGCGGTCTCAAGGACGGCACGCGCGAGGCGCCGCAGCCCCTGCCGGATGAGGCGGTGCAGTTCATTTCGCGCGGTTTCTCACGCGGGCAGCTGCCGGACAATATCGTCATTCTTGAGCGCAAGCGCGCCGAGCGGGACGAAGCCGCCTCAGCCAGCGCGGAAGAGGCTGAGGACGAGGAGACCGAAGACTATCTCAGCGACCCCTGCCCGCACTGTTCGAGCTTTACCCTGATGGCCACGGGCGATGAACGGGTGGCCCATTGCGCCACCTGTAACGAGCCGACCCGGTCCGAATCGGGATTCAACTGAGCGGGGAATCTGGCAGCGCCTTTGCGTAGGAGATGCTGTGATCCAAAATCCAGCCCCTACAGGTGTGCCATGCTGAAACATTTTTTCATTGCTCTCGCCACTATCGCCGCGCTCGCGCTTCCGGCCGCGGCTCAGAATGCCAGCGAGATCGCCAAGGTCCGCAACGGGCAGTCCTGTCCGGGCTGCAATCTGTTCCAGGCGGACCTTGCCTATTATGACGCCGACGGCATCGATGTTTCCGGCTCGCGCCTTCGCCAGAGCGATATGCAGCTGGGGACATTCGATAACTGGAATTTGCGCGGGGCCAATCTTTCGGTCGCCAACCTCTTCGGCGTGCGGTTCAATTCCTCGAACTTCTCCAATGTGAATTTCGAGAATGCGACGCTGGTGGGCGGCTATTTTGGCGCGTCAAACTTCACCGGAGCAAACCTGTCCGGGGCCAATCTTTCTGGCGCTGATCTGCATCTGGTCCGCGGCCTGACGCAAGGGCAGCTGAACCGCGCATGCGGCGATCGAACGACCCAGCTGCCCGGGGGACTGACCATTCCACGGTGCGGCTAGCGGGCAACACATATGTACGTACTTGCAGTTATTACCGGGAATTCAGTTCAAAGCCTCCAGCTGAGCCCGTACATATAGCGCATGCTTAATCTACGTCGTACCTCTGTCCTTCTGGCGCTTTCCGGTTCGGCGATGCTCATGGCCGGGCAAGCCAGCGCCCAATCGAAATCGACCCGTGTGTCCTGGGCGCCGTCCTATGGCGGGTCCTGCGTGAACTGTGATCTGCGCGGACGCAACATGTCTGGCGGCGACATTTCAGCGGCGAACTATCCCCGCTCCAACCTCTCAGGCGCGTTCCTGCGCGGGACACGGGCGCTCAATATCAATCTGACGGACGCGACAGCCAAAGGCACGGATTTCCGGCGCGCGACGCTGGACGGATCGCAACTGGTCAATGGCCATTTCGAGGGCTCCCGGTTTGAGCGGGCCAGCCTCGTCAATGCCGACATCTCCGGTGCGACCTTCAGCGATACGTATCTCAGCGGCGCCCATCTTGGCGCGGCCACGGCCACCGGCGCGAATTTCTCGCGTGCCAGGGCGTCGGGCACCGACTTCTCCGGCGCCAATTTGACTGGCGCGACATTCGAGGGCGCCGTCCTGCGTGAGGCCCAGTTCAATAATGCCATCCTGAGCGGGACGAATTTCGCGGGCGCCGACCTTCAGAATGCGCGTATCACCAATACGAGGCTCATCGATGTGAGCTTTGAGGGCGCGAGCGGCCTGGAGCAGACCATTTTCGATGGCAGCTGCGCGGGCGAAAATACGGATGTTCCGGCCAGCCTGTCGCTGATCTCCTGCCAGAACGTTCAGCTGCCGGGCTCTGACGAACTTCGCGGCGGACTGATCCAGACCGCCGGCAAATAAAAACGCCCCCGACCAAGCCAGGGGCGCTTTCATTTCAATACAATTACTGGCGCGCAGCGCCCTATTCCTTCTTCGCCTGCGGAGCAAGGCGGATATGGAGCTCGCGCAGCTGCTTGTCGTCGACCGGCGATGGGGCCTGCATCATGAGGTCGCGCGCCTGCTGGTTCATCGGGAACAGCGTGACGTCGCGCAGATTGTCGACCTCAGCCAGCAGCATCACGATCCGGTCGACACCCGGTGCGATACCGCCGTGCGGCGGGGCACCGAAGCGGAAGGCGTTCAGCATGCCGCCAAACTCGGCCTCGACCACATCTGCGCCATAGCCTGCCAGTTCGAACGCCTTGAGCATGATGTCCGGACGGTGGTTCCGGATGGCGCCGGAGGACAGCTCCACGCCATTACAGACAATGTCATACTGGAAGGCCTTGAGGTCGAGCTGCTTCTCGACCGTATCGGCCTGGTCCAGCGCGTCCATCCCGCCCTGCGGCATGGAGAACGGGTTGTGGGAGAAGTCGATCTTCTTGTTGTCCTCGTCCCACTCATACATCGGGAAATCGACGATCCAGCAGAATTTGAAGATGCCCTGCTCGATGAGGTCCAGCTCCTCGCCGACCTTGGTACGGGCAGCGCCTGCCAGCTTGTAGGCTGCGTCGTGATTACCGGCCGAGAAGAAGATGCCGTCGCCAGCACCAAGGCCCATCGTCTCAAGGAAAGCCTTGAGATGGTCAGGGTCAAAATTCTTCAGGACGGGGTCCTGGCTGTCGACACCGCCGCCATCGGCCTCCTTGAGGCGCGCATAGCCAAGGCCGGGCGCCTGCATTTCCTTCTTCGCCCACTTGTCGAGGTCATCGAAGAATTTGCGGGATTTCTGCTCAGCCGCCTTTGGCGCGGGGATGGCGATAACCTTGCCACCGCCGCCAATGATCTTGGCAAAGATGGAAAAGCCGGTCTTGCTGTCATCGGCGAAGAAATCGGTGACATCGGCAAGCTCGATCGGGTTACGCAGATCTGGCTTGTCGGAGCCATATTTGGCCATGGCTTCAGCATAGGGAATGCGCGGGAACGGGCCCTCGGGCATGGTGCGGCCCTTGCCCTGCCAGTCGGCGAATTCCTCGAACACGCCGCGCATGACAGGCTCGATCGCGTTGAACACATCTTCCTGCTCGACAAAGCTCATCTCGATATCGAGCTGATAGAACTCACCGGGGCTGCGGTCGGCGCGTGCGTCTTCATCGCGGAAACAGGGCGCGATCTGGAAGTAGCGGTCGAAACCGGACACCATGAGCAGCTGCTTGAACTGCTGCGGCGCCTGCGGGAGGGCATAGAACTCACCCGGATGCAGACGCGATGGCACGAGGAAGTCGCGTGCGCCTTCGGGCGAAGAGGCCGTCAGGATCGGCGTCTGATATTCGGTGAAGCCCTGATCGACCATGCGGCGGCGAAGCGAGGTGATGACGTCGCTGCGCAGTTTCATATTGGCGTGCAGCGTCTCACGGCGAAGGTCGAGATAGCGATGGCGCAGACGGATGTCTTCTGGATAATCCGGCTCACCAAACACAGGCAGCGGCAGTTCATCGGCGCGCGAGAGAACCTCGGCCTTGTCGACAACGACTTCGATACTGCCGGTCGCGAGGTTCGGATTGACGAGCGAGTCCTCACGGGCAACGACGCGGCCCTCAATCGTGATGACGCTTTCGGCGCGCAGATATTCAACGGTCTCAAAATCGGGCGTGCCCGGATTGAAGACGCACTGGGTCAGACCATAATGGTCGCGCAGGTCGATGAACATAACACCGCCATGGTCGCGGCGGCGGTGAAGCCAGCCTGAGAGTTTGACCGTGGCGCCGACGTCAGACTTGGTGAGTTCGCCGCAAGTATGGGTGCGGTAAGCGTGCATTCTCTCACTCCGAGGATTACTGTCAGGCGATGGGTTATGTGAACCTTCCCCTCGCCAATGTTGTGCGGATGCGATACGCGTGCGCGCCATGACTGACAAGACACTGACGCCGATTACGAAGCAGGAAGAGCTGCAAAAGTTCTGTGATTCGCTTGCGGCGAGTGATTTCATCTGTGTCGATACCGAATTCCACCGGGAAACGACCTTCTGGCCAGAGCTCTGCCTGATCCAGGCGTCCGCGCCCGGCGTTGAAGGCGTGATCGACCCGAAAGCAGACGGAATCGACCTCCAGCCTTTCCTCGACCTTCTGGCCGACACGTCCCGCGTGAAAGTGTTTCATGCCGCGCGCCAGGACATGGAGATCTTCAACAAGCTGATCGGCACCCCGCCTGCCCCGGTTTTCGATACACAGGTGGCGGCAATGGCTCTGGGCCTTGGCGATTCCATTTCCTATGACAATCTGATCCAGCGGGTGCTGCGCCGTCATATCGACAAGTCGAGCCAGTTCACCGACTGGAAGCGCCGGCCGCTCTCTGACAAGCAGCTCGCTTACGCCCTTGGTGACGTCACCCATCTGCGCGACGCCTATCTCTGGATGCGGGACGAACTGGAAAAGCGCGGCCGTATGGGCTGGGTGGCTGAGGAAATGGAAAGCCTTTCCGATCCTGCCCTTTACGACACCGACCCGAAGAATGCCTGGCAGCGTCTCAAAATCCGCAAGACGCACAAGGAATACCTCGCCGTCTTTGCCGCTGTGGCGGAATGGCGCGAGCGCCAGGCCCAGACGCTGGACCGTCCGCGCAGGCGTATCCTGAAAGATGATGCGATCCAGGAGATCGCAGACCAGAAACCGAAGACCGAAGACCAGTTTGACCGTCTGCGCGCCGTGCCAAAGGGCTTTATCCGCTCGCGCAATGCCGACGGGCTTATGCAGACGGTGGAAACGGCGCTGGATGATCCTGATGCGCACGCCCCGCCTGCCCCCAAGCGCAAGCAGAACCCGCAGACGCCGGCAGGCGCCCCGGAAATGCTGAAAGTGCTGCTGAAATATGTCAGCGAGGATGTCGATGTCGTCCCGCGTCTGATTGCGAACGCCGCCGACATTGAACGTATTGCGCGCGGTGAGACCGATGACGACATTCCGGCCCTTACAGGCTGGCGCTATGATGTCTTCGGCCAGAAGGCGCGTGCGCTCCTGACCGGAAATCTCGCCCTCTCCTTCGAAAACGGGCAGGTCAGGCTTTTCGAACCTAAGAGCTGATCTTTCCGGAAAAGGAGCCTTCCTAGTCCGCCGTGCTGATCTGCGCGTCGAGATCCAGGAAGGTCGCGAGCTGTTCGAACCGCTTCTTCACCGTGCCGGAAACCATGTCCGCACAGCCTGGCTGCACTTCCAGCACGAGCTTGGACTTTGAGGGCTTCAGACGCGCCTGTTTCAGCAAGGGGGCAGACCGCCCAGAATAGACCGCGCCAAGGCGCATGGCGGCGCCCATGATGCGGGCAAGTTGATCATCGGAATCCAGGCCCAGACGCGTAAATGCCTTCGGGCGCTGAAATTTATGGGTGTAGCGCGCGCCGGTGGCATGCGCGAGCAGGACACGCTCATCATGGCTGATGCCTCGGATCGGTGAGCGCAGGATAAGGTAATAGGCCATGTCGGCGCGGTGGTCTGGGTGGAACCTGCCACCGCAATCAGCCATCAGGCACGCGGCGCGGAACAGGCGTTGGCGCGAATGAGTGCGCGGAAGGACGGGCCGGATGAAGTCGTAAAGCGCCTCACCGAAATCGAGCTGCGATTTCTCCAGCCGCAGAAAAGCGATCGTGCCGTCGATCAAGGCGTCGCCATAGGGCTCGCGCATCGTCTCGAACAGCATCTTCTCGCCCTGGTCGAAGAGAACGCCTTCGCGAAGCCCGTTGGCAGAAACCAGAACTTCCTTGAAGCCGCCGGCGTCGAAAACCTCATCCAGAACGAGCGCCGCGTGCACGATAGTGTCGAAGCGCCGGCCGACAATGCCGGAAATGTGTGAGGCAAGCTCCTTGTCGCGCTGCGTCGCAAGGATGGTCCTAACGACGGTGCGCACGGCCTGACCATTCAGGCGGTAACCGTGGAGGATGGCAAGCGGATAGGCTTTTATGTCCATATGGACGCTGGCGAGCGCGCGCCAGGACCCGCCAACGGCGTAGAGGCGCCTTGTCTTGGCGTTCAGAAGTTCTGAGGATTTGAGCACCTTGCGGATGGCCTTGCGCCGTTCTGCCGGCTTTGCGCCCTCCATATGCGACATGGAAAACGGGCCGAGACGATGGGTTTCGCCTTGCCCATCCTGTCCGGCCGGCGTGATACGCTGAAATTCGAGACTGGAGCCGCCAAGGTCACTGACGATCCCGTCGGGCTGGTCGAAGCCCATACGGACCCCCAGCGCTGACAGCCGACCTTCTTCGGCGCCCGACAGGATGCGCAGGCGCGCGCCAAGTTCGGTGGCCGCCATGCGGGCAAAGTCGGGCCCGTCCTCGGCGTCGCGCACAGCGGCGGTCGCAACAGCGGTGACCTGGGTGACACCCAGCCCGGTGAGGATGGCCCGGTAGCGCCGGATCGCCGCCATGGCATCCACCACACCTTCGGGGGAAAGCTTGCCCGTCTCCGGAAGGCCGCGGCCAAGACCTGCGAGGACCTTTTCATTGAAATATGGAAGCGCCGCAGCGCCCGTCACCTCATAGATAACCAGACGAACGGAGTTCGACCCAATATCGACAACGGCGGCTTTCTCAGGCTGCAGCGCAAGCCTCATTTAGAGCCCCGCTTCTTGGGCGCGAGCCGGGGCGGGATGGACACGACAAGCGCATTGCCGCGACCGGAAAGCGAAGGATTTTCCATGAAGTACCGGTGAGCACTGAAGCCTTTGCCTCTCTCCGGCGGGCGCAGGCGGTGGAATTCACCGTCGCCATCCATCTCCCAGCTCTGCTCGTCATCATTGAGGTTCGCGATCATGATCTGGTTCAGAACCTGACGATGCACCGTCGGATTTTCAACAGGCACCAGGGCTTCCACACGGCGCTTGAGGTTACGCTGCATCCAGTCCGCCGACGAAATCCAGACCTTGGCGCGCGCAGAGGGCAGATTCTCACCATTGGCGAAACAGACGATTCGCGAATGCTCAAGAAAGCGGCCGATCAGGCTTTTCACCTGAATGTTCTCCGACAGGCCGGGGACGCCGGGGCGCAGGCAGCAGATTCCGCGCACGACCAGCACGATGGGAACGCCCGCCTGGCTCGCCCTGTAAAGCGCATCGATCACATCGCCATCGACCAGTGAGTTCATCTTGGCCCAGACGCCGCTTGGCTTTCCGGCCTTTGCATTCTCGGCCTCTTTTTCCAGAAGCTCGATGATGTGAGGCTCCAGCGTCCGCGGCGACATGGCGATCTTTTCGAAGTCGGGCGCTTTCTCCGGCGGCTCGCGATAGGCGGTGATATAGTTGAACAGCTTGTTGGCATCGCGGCCGAGGGCGGGGTCGGAGGTGAACAGCGACAGGTCGGTATAGATCCGCGCCGTCACCGGGTGATAATTGCCGGTGCCATAATGGGTATAGGTCACCAGCTTGCCCCCTTCACGGCGCACAACAAGCGAGACCTTGGCGTGCGTCTTGTAGTCGATGAAGCCATAGACGACCTGAACGCCAGCGCGCTCAAGGTCACGGGCAAGGCGGAGATTGGTCTCTTCATCGAAGCGGGCCTTGATCTCCACCAGTGCGGTCACGTTCTTGCCCATCTCGGCGGCTTCCTGCAGCGCCGAAACGATGGGGGAATTCAGCGTGGTGCGGTAGAGCGTCTGCTTGATGGCCACGACGTCGGGGTCGATAGCGGCCTGCCGGATAAACTGGATCACCACATCAAACGACTCGTAAGGGTGGTGGACCACAAAGTCCTTGGCCTTGATCGCGGCGAAACAGTCGCCGCCCATTTCCCGGATGCGCTCGGGATAGCGCGGCTCATAGGGTTTGAACTGAAGGTCCATCCTGTCTTCGATGATAAGCTCAGACAGGTTCTTCATGCCGAGGAGGCCATGCAGGATCATCACGTCGCGCGGCTCTGAGCCGATTTCACGCGTGATGAATCTCTCCAGCTCCTCAGGCGCGTCGCCATCGATGTGGATGCGCACAATGCGTCCCCGCCGGCGCTGTTTCAGAAGAATCTCGAACTCGTGGATGAGGTCTTCGGCCTCTTCCTCGATCTCGATATCGCTGTCGCGCACAATGCGGAAGACGCAGTGACCGAGCGAGCGGAAGCCCGGAAACAGCATGTCCATGAAAGTTGCAATGACGCTTTCCAGGCGCACGAACCGGATCGACTGGCGGTTGCGGTCCGGCAGACGGATAAAGCGAGGCGAGAAGGCAGGCATCGGCACCAGTCCGACCATCGCTTCGCCGGAGTCTTCGGGCACAAGCTGGAAAGCGACCGCGAAGCCGAGATTGGGGATAAAGGGAAACGGATGCGCCGGGTCGACCGCCTGCGGCGTCAGCATCGGAAAGACGTGGTTCTCGAAATGATCGCGCAGCCAGTTCTTGTCGGTCCTGGTCAGGTCCGCCATTTTCTTGACTTCGATCTTTTCTTCATCGAGCAGGCCCCGCAGCTCGCGCCAGCAGGCCTGCTGGGCCTCCATCAGCTTGGCCGACTGTTTCTCGATCGCCTCGACCTGCTGCGAGGGCGTCATCCCCTCCTGACTGGTGCGCAGGACGCCGGCACGGAGCTGTTCGCGAAGGCCCGCATAGCGGACCATGAAAAACTCATCGAGATTGTTGGCGGAGATCGACAGGAAGCGTAACCGCTCAAGCAGCGGATGGGTCACATTGTGCGCTTCTTCCAGGACCCGCTCATTGAACTTCAGCCAGGATAGCTCGCGATTGAGAAAGCGTTCCGGCCGCTCCATCAGCGGCTTTGCGGCACGTCCTGCCGGTTTTTCCGTCGTGTCTGTGTCAGTCGTGCTCATCGCCTGCCTCTGGCTATCAGGTGTCAGTCTTCGAACAGCGGGCGCGTGCCGTCCATCTCGTCCAGTATTTCCCGGGCCAGAGGTATAGTCACCTCCCGCTCATCACTGAGCTCGTGCAGCTCCTTCACGAAGCTTTCGATCGCCGCATAGCTGCGCTCAAGCCGCATGATGACATAGTCCTCCACCGCTTCGGGAAGTTTCAGGTAACGGCGTTTCATTGCAGCTCTGAGACGGATGCGGAGCATTTCATCATCTGGGGGCCCGAGTTCGAGCAATGTCATCGCGCTGAGCCGCGACTGAAGATCGGGCAAACGCGCCCGCCAGCGCGCCGGTGGCTGGCGTCCTGTCAGCAGAAGTGTGCCGCCATGGCTAGCTGAAAGATTGATAAGCGAGAGAAGATTGTCGTCATTCTCGACCTTGTCGGCCCGGTCAATCGCGACCGGGGCTTCGGCGAGTGCGCTGATCTTCTTATGGGAAAGTTTGCCGAGCGCCTTGGCACTCAACAAGGATCCACCGGAAAGGTCGCACCAGGCCTGGGCCGCTGTCGTCAGGCCTGAGCGCTTTTCGCCGACCAGGCAAAAGGCGGCTGTCCGCCAGTCCGGCCAGCGTTTGAGCAGAGAAATGGCCGTACGATTGGCGTCTGTCACCGCCAGCGTGTCGAGTGTGTGCCCCGTTTCGGGGAAATCGAACTTCAGCTGACGGTTTTTCCTTGGAGAACGATCCGTACCTTGCACCTAGACTAGCTCGGGGTTCGTGTGATGGCTGAGGTCATGACCCAGCCCATATCATCTGTCTCGACCTCTACACCTCTCTCACGCAGGCTGGAGACGAGCCGCTGACGGTCGCCCGCATAGGCGAATTTCACGACGGCACCCTGACGCGAAAGACCGGCGATCTCGAAGTCGAAGACAAGCGGGGACCGTGCCAGTGCGGCGCGAAGCGAATTCCATTCGGGCAGCGAGGTGAAGAGAATTGTCGTTTCCACTGGCGTACGTTCACTGGAGCGGATGATCGCCGAACGCTTCCAGGCTTCCTCCATGAGGGTGGCGGCGAGATCGGCCGCATCCTCGAGTGTTGCAGCGCTGTTCGTAGTGCCCAGATCGGTCTCGCCCGCCGCGGTCACACTGACGACGCGGACGCGATAACTGCCCTCCCCGCCCAGAAGCTCAGCCTTGATGGCCCGGCGCGCATCAGCGGCCAACACATCGCCCGACAGGGTTTCCCAGCCCGACGAGACGGTCGCTGTATTTCCGCGCGCGGTCTCAAAAGGCGCAAGGCGTCCGCGGGAGGCATCGGGCCAGGCTTCGTTCCAGGCATAGGCATCGCCGCCGGACTGCACGGGAAAGACGACAGATTTCGGCGCTGTCTGATCGGTATATGGAATATTCCGCTCATTGAGGAAGTCACGGACCATGGACGGATTATAGACCACGGCCAGTTCGCCGACATATCTGCCGCCGCCGCGCTCTTCCTTTTCGACATCGACCGCCGCGGCGAGCCTGTCCGCCAGAGCTGCGCTGACCGATCCCGACCCAAGCCGACCGGACCTGTCCTCAGGCAAGGTCAGACGCTCAAAGAGCCGGTAGGCGCCTTTGATGCGCGCAGAGGCGAAGGCCTGCTGCTGGGCCTGGATCACGCTGCCGGCCGATTCCTCGACTTCGATTTCCCTGATCGTATAGATTTCCCGGAGCTGAGCAGCAGCGGTGCCGGCAGCGAAAAATACCACAGCAATCATCAGCAAGATTCGTCTGGTCATTTGGTCGCCTTTCCGACTCCGGTTTGGAACTGTCCTTAGCAAGGCCGCTGGCACGATGGAACCGCCATGTCGGCTAGTCGAACACTCATCCACATGGTAACGCGCTTGCCTATGACTTCAAAAGATAAACCCTCCCTTTCCTACAAGGACGCTGGTGTCGATATTGAGGCAGGCGAACGCCTTGTCGATGCGATCTCTCCCATGGCCAAGGCGACCCGCCGTGCGGGCGTCATGGGTGGGCTCGGCGGCTTTGGTGCCCTCTTCGACCTGAAAAAGGAAAACTGGAAGGATCCGATCCTCGTTTCCGGGACCGATGGGGTCGGCACAAAACTGATGCTGGCCTTCGAGACAGGCATTCACGATACGGTCGGGATCGACCTTGTCGCCATGTGCGCAAATGACGTGCTGGCCCAAGGCGCAGAACCGCTTTTCTTCCTCGATTATTTCGCGTGCGGGAAGCTGGAAGCTGGCATTGCCGAAGCCGTCGTCTCCGGCATCGCGGAAGGTTGCCGCCAGGCCGGATGCGCACTCGTGGGCGGTGAAACCGCCGAGATGCCGGGCATGTATCCCCCCGGCCATTATGATCTTGCCGGCTTCGTTGTCGGCGCGGTGGAGCGTGAAAATGTGCTGCCGCGCTTTGCAGAGATGAAGGCAGGCGACGTGCTGATCGGGATTGCCTCTTCTGGCCCGCACTCCAATGGCTATTCGCTGGTCCGGCGGATTGTTGAGCGCTCTGGCCTTGGCTGGGATTCGGCCGCGCCCTTTACCGACAAGCCACTTGGCGAAGCCCTGCTGACCCCGACCCGGCTCTATTCCCACGCCGCCCTGCCCCTTATTCGCAATGAGCGCATCAAGGGTCTTGCCCATATTACCGGCGGTGGCCTTACGGAAAATGTGCCGCGCATGCTGCCCGATGACCTCACGGCGCGCTTCGACCGCGCCGCCTGGCCGGTGCCGGACGTGTTCCGCTGGCTGCAGGAGGAAGGCAATGTCGCTGAAGACGAGATGCACCGCACCTTCAATATGGGGATCGGGCTAGTCTTCGCCGTGGCGCCGGATCAGGCCGACCGCGCCATCGCAGAGCTGGAAGCGGTCGGCGAAACCCCGGTCGTGATCGGTGACATCGTTCCGGCATGAGCCGCCTCAACCTTGCCATCCTGATTTCGGGCCGCGGGACCAATATGGACCAGATCCTGCGGGCGACGACGTCCGAAGACTATCCGGCCCGCGCGCGGCTGGTCCTCTCGAACCGTGAAGATGCAGCGGGGCTGGAGGCTGCGCGCGCCTTTGGCGTGGCGACAGAAACGGTGCCGCACACGGATTATGAGGACCGCCAAAGCTTTGAGCGCGCCATGCATGAGGCGCTGACCCGGCATGAAATAGAGATCATCGCCCTTGCCGGCTTCATGCGGGTCCTGACGCCGTGGTTCGTCGAAAAATGGGCGGGGCGGATGGTCAACATCCACCCCTCACTCCTGCCGGACTATCCGGGGCTGAACACTCATGCTCGAGCGCTGCAGGCCGGCGACAGCGAAGCCGGCTGCACCGTCCACTGGGTCAGCGAAGGGGTCGATGAAGGCGATATCATCCGCCAGGCCCGCGTGCCGGTGAAGTCAGGCGATACGCCAGCCACGCTGGCAAACCGTGTGCTGGAGGCCGAACACAGGCTGTATCCGCAGGCGCTGGCAGAAGCCTGCCGCTATATTATTGCACGGCAAGCGAGCTGAAACTGTCCAGAAGGGCACGCAGATAGACCTCCATCGCCCAGCGGTCGGCATCCGTTGGACGCTTCGCGAGGCGTTCTGCGCATTCCACGATGTCGGCAAGCTGGCGGACCTGGCTGCGCTCAAGGTCACGGCCGGCGCGATATACAAGCGGCCATCCAGGAAACAGCCGGTCCGGGACGCTGTCATGGAAGACGACCTGACACGCGTCATGGCGCCAGTCGCGGCGGATGCGCGAGAAACAGTCGCGAACGGCGCCCTCTTCGCCTTCGATCACCTGCAGGCACAGACTATCCTGATGGATGAACAGGCCCGTCAGCCCGTTGTCCCGATTGCTCTGGCGCGCTTGCGCGAGCAGATCGTACAGGGTTTCGTCCTTTAGAGTCGGACGGCATCTCGACAGATAGATCAGGCGTTTCATGGAAGATCCTTTGCCAGTGACGAATCGATCATGGCGCCCGAAAGGTTAATTCGCGTTTACCAAATAAGAAAAGCCCTCACGCACAGGGCGAGAGGGCTTCCTCAAATCACGCAAAAAGCGAGCTAGCCAACGATCTCGGCTTCAGAGAAGAACTGGCGGATTTCGAGGTCAGCATTCTCTTCGCTGTCGGAGCCGTGAACGGAGTTTTCGCCGATCGACTTTGCATAGAGCTTGCGGATCGTGCCCTCTTCAGCGTCAGCCGGATTGGTGGCGCCCATGACATCGCGATAGGCCTTCACGGCGTTCTCGCCCTGCAGCACCTGAACGACGACCGGAGCAGAGGTCATGAAATCGACCAGCTCACCGAAGAAGGGACGTTCCTTGTGAACGTCATAGAAACGCTCGGCCTGTTCGCGGGTCATCTTGATGCGGCGCTGGGCGATGATGCGCAGACCGGCCTTTTCGATGACGGCATTCACCGCGCCGGTGAGGTTCCGCTCGGTTGCATCCGGCTTGATGATCGAAAACGTACGTTGGATAGCCATGAAAGGCTCCTTTTGAATAGACTTTATTGGTGTGAAACTCTCGCGGCGCCTATAGCGAGCGGGCTGCCTTCGGGCAACTCCTGCTGACATGGCCTGCAGACGTTGATTGCCGGCCGGCGTGGCCCCGCGGCGCGGATCAACCGGCTTCCTTCCAGCCACCTTGTTCGGTCTGCTGAAAATAGCGTGTGGTTAGGCCCGCATCTGACGCGGCCTTGTAGAGCTGGCGGGCCTTGTTGCGGACTGGCGCGTCCCCATCATCGAACATCACCATGCAGCGCTCATAGGCCGAATCGACCGGCATGTCGGCGCCGTCCATGAGCAGGGCCACGGCGGCTTCATTCTGGTTGTCTGTGGTTTCGCTGATTAGGACCGGCTGGCGCGCCGGATCCAGCCCGGCAGCCTCTGCCTGGCCGTGTGGCAGGAAACTCTGGTCGTCATACGTCCAGAGGGCCTGATCCAGCGCGCCGCGGCGCCGGATGTCGGGGCTGACAGCAAGCACGCGCCAGCCCCGTTCCAGGCATTTTTCAAGAAGCGGTCCGGCCGCCTGCTCAAGCGTGGTTCGCTTGAGATGGTAGAACCACCATTCAGGCTTTCCGGTCGCGCTCAAGACTAGCTCTCGTAATTGTCCGCAATCCAGCGATCGAGCAGGCGCGGACCGAAGCCGGAGGCCCAGCTTGGATCAAGCGGAGACTTCTCGCTTTCGACCCAGGCGACGCCAGCGATATCGAGGTGCGTCCAGGCCTGCCCCTCATTCACGAACCGCTTGAGAAATTGCGCGGCCGTGATGGAACCCGCCGACTTGCCGCCAATATTCTTCATGTCGGCGAATTGAGACTTGAGCTGGGCATCGTATTCGGGACCAATCGGCAGGCGCCAGACACGCTCACCTTCGGCGAGGCCAGCCTTGCTGAGCTGATCTGCCATATTGTCATTATCCGTAAAGAGACCGGCATGGTGATGGCCGAGCGACACAACGATGGCGCCGGTGAGGGTCGCCAGATCCACGATGGATTTCGGCTTGAACTGCTTCTGGGCGTACCAGAGCACATCGGCCAGAACGAGACGGCCTTCAGCATCGGTGTTGAGCACCTCGATGGTCTGACCGGAAGCAGAGGTGAGAATATCCCCGGGGCGGATCGCATTGCCGTCCGGCATATTCTCGACAAGGCCAACGAGGCCGACAACATTTGCTTTCGCCTTACGCTTGGCGAGCGCGAGCATGGCGCCCGTCACAGCGGCCGCGCCGCCCATGTCGCCGCGCATATTCTCCATGCCTGGTCCGGGCTTGAGGGAGATACCGCCGGTGTCGAAACAGACACCCTTGCCGCAGAGGGCGACAGGCGCGTCGTCCTTCTTGCCGCCCATCCACTTCATGATACCGAGCTTGGATTCCTTGACCGAGCCCTGTCCGACGCCGAGGAGCGAGCCCATGCCGAGCTTTTCCATTTCCTTCTCGCCGAGGATCTCGACCTCTATGCCGTGCTTTTCCAGCTCCTTGATCTTGTCGGCAAACGTGGCCGGATAGAGCAGGTTTGGCGGCATGTTCATGAGGTCGCGGGCAAGGAAGGTGCCGTCAGCCGCAGCGTCCATCGGCTTCCATGCAGCTTTCGCGGCGCGCTCGTCCGGGACGACCAGTGTGAAGGCTTTGAGGCTCGGCTTGTCATCGTCCTTGAGCTTGGTGAAATACTCGTCAAAGCGGTAAGAGGCCAGCTTCGCGCCAATGGCAGCGCGGGCGGCGAACTCAGCATCATCGACGTGAAGGCCGATAGACTTGAAACCGCTGCCGGCCTGGCCCTTCACAAGAAGCGCACCGATCTTTTCCTGCGCCCGGGCGTCGCGGTCTTTTGGTTTACCGCCACCGATCAGCACGGCGCGGCGCGCTTCACATGCCTTGGGCAGGACGATGACAGCCATCTGCCCATGCTTGCCAGTAAAGCGCTTCTGTCCGAGCGCTTCGCTCAGCAGGCCTCCGCTTTCCTCATCCAGCGAGGCGGCTGCTTCTGGCAGCTTTCCATCCTGATCGATGACATATGCAACGATATCTGTTTCGGCTTTTTCAGCGAAATTGATTTTCATGAATAAACTCCGTTTGATGCCGAAACTAAGCATCGACGCGCGCCAATCAACTCGCTAGGCAGAGGCCCGCACAGAAAAACTGCACCCAAGGCGCAATGAAACGCATTCAGAGCTATCTTTTCAGACAAGTCTTTCGCTCTGTCATTATCATTGTGGGCGGCCTGACCCTGCTCGCCATTCTGGCCCAGGGGCTTTCGCAGACTGACATCATCATCGAAAGCCGTCAGTCGGCCTTCACCTATTTCTATATCGTTGCGCTCGGGGCCCCGCAGGTTATCGCCCTTCTCACGCCGCTCGCTGTCTTTGTCGCGACGATCTGGTCGCTCAACCGGCTTCACCGCGACAATGAGATCGTGGTCGCCGGCGCCGCAGGCATGACGCGATGGGACATCGCCTCACCCGTCTTGCGCTTTGCGGTCATGGCTGCGCTTGTCCATCTTGCGGTCAATCTGTGGGTTCAGCCGACAGCGCAGCGTCTGCTTCGCGAAACGATCCAGGATGCCCGCGCCGATCTTGCAACCTCCCTTGTGCGGCCCGGCCAGTTCACTACTGCGGGCGACGGCCTTACCGTCTATGCACGCGACACCCAGGACGGCGACCTCATCGGCGTGCTGATCTCCGACAATCGCAAGACAGAGACCGAATCGCGCGACTATCTCGCCCAGCGCGGCCGCTTTGTCGAAGTGGATGGCGTCCCCAGCATCATCATGTGGGAAGGTCAGATTCACCAGATCGACGTCAATGGCGCTCTCTCCATCCTGAATTTCGATCAGTCGACATTCGACCTTTCGCCCTTCATCGAGAACCGGGCCGCCGTCATCCTCAAAGCGTCCGACCGTTATCTGCACGAGCTCCTCTACATCGACACGACAAGTTATCAGGAGCTCAACGACCAGGAGGCCTTTCTGGCCGAAGCCAATGCCCGCCTGACGACGCCGCTGGTTTCCATCGCCATGGCGCTGATTGCGGTGATGGCGGTGCTGGGCGGCGACTTCAACAGACGGGGCTATTCGCGGCGTATCGTGATCGCCACAGCGGGCGCCCTGCTGCTTGTGATCGTCCAGCTTGCGGTACAGTCGGCAAGCCGAAGCAGCGTGGGCGTGAATGTGGCCCAGTGGCTCGTGCCTCTAGGCACCACCGCCGTTCTCTCCTTCATTTTCTTCAACTGGCGAATGAAAGTGCCGGCAAGGAAAGTCGGGGTGACGCGGTGATGCTGCTTTCCAGAATACAGCGCTATATTATCTGGCAGCTCCTTTCGGGGCTGGCGCTGGTCCTTGCGATTTTCACCGCGACCATCCTGCTGGTCGATGTCGTCGAGCAGCTGCGCACAGTCGGGACGGATGTCGATCTTTCACCATTCGACGCGGTCCTCCTTTCCCTCATGAAACTGCCGGGCCTCATTGAACAGACCCTGCCCTTTGCTGTCCTGGTCGCCGCCATGATTGCCTATAGCCGTCTCAACAAGCGTTCTGAGCTCTCGGTGATCCGCGCCAGTGGCCTGTCGGCATGGCAGTTCCTTACGCCCGTCATCCTGATGTCCGTCGTGCTGGGCTTTTTCTCGATGATGGTGCTCAACCCGCTGGGCGCGACCCTGGCGGGCAAGTTCGAGGAGTCCCGCAACTCGCTTCTCATTTCTGGTGGGGTACGCCTTGATTCCAGCCGCGAGGATGTCTGGCTGCGTCAGGGCGACGGAAACACCCAAATCGTCATCAGCGCGCAGTCGGTCGATGCGACCGGGCAGATCTTCAAGGATGTGAAGATGCTCGAGGAGACGCGCGTCTATGAGAATGGGCGCCCCCTCGACCGCTATGAATTCACCCGCCGGATTGATGCAAAGACCGCCCGCATTATCGACGGCTTCTGGCAGATCGAGAATCTGATCGAGAATGTGCCCGGTCAGCCACCAGAGCGGATGGACGCGCTTGCCATACCGACCGACCTCGATCCCGACCGCCTTCTGGACAGGTTCACCTCGCCGAACACGATCGGTTTCTGGAAACTGCCTGCCTTTGTACGTCAGACCAGCCAGGCCGGGCTCGACACGTCGCGCTTCACGGTCCGGCTGTTCGGTCTGACGGCCATGCCTGTCTTTTTCACCGCGATGGGCCTGATCGGCGCGCTGGTCTGTTTGCGGCTCTCGCGCCTTGGTGGGACCAGCCGGCTTGTTGCCTCCGGCGCGCTGGCGGCAGTTGGCGTCTTCTTCATCATGCAGTTTTCCTCCAGCCTCGGCGCTTCCGGTGCCCTGCCTCCGTTCGTGGCCGCCTGGGCACCTGCACTCTTTGCTTTGTTTGCAAGCCTGGCTGTGCTGGCCTATCGCGAAGATGGCTAGCTCCCCCTCTCGGGTTGACAGGGGACAGCCACACACCCAAGTTCCGCCGCGCTCTGGAGGTTGCCCTATATGAAAGTCGTTGTTGTTGAGTCGCCGGCAAAAGCGAAGACGATCAACAAATATCTGGGAAAGGACTACAAGGTCCTCGCCTCCTATGGGCATGTGCGGGATCTGCCGTCAAAGGACGGGTCGGTCGATCCAGAGAATGATTTCGAGATGATCTGGCAGGCCGATTCCAAATCGGCAAGCCGCATCAAGGAAATTGCGGAAGCCACCAAGACGGCCGACAAGCTGATCCTCGCGACTGACCCTGATCGCGAAGGCGAGGCGATCTCCTGGCACCTCCTGGAAGCGCTGGAAAAGCGTAAGGCGCTGAAGGGCATTCCGGTCGAGCGCGTTGTCTTCAACGCGATCACAAAGAATGCAGTCACTAACGCGATGGAGCAGCCGCGCGAGATCGATCAGGAACTGGTGGACGCCTATCTCGCCCGCCGCGCCCTCGACTATCTCGTCGGATTCAACTTGTCGCCGGTGCTCTGGCGCAAGCTGCCCGGTTCGCGCTCTGCGGGGCGCGTGCAGTCGGTTGCCCTGCGCATCATCTGCCAGCGCGAGCTGGAGATAGAGACGTTCCAGCCGCAGGAATACTGGTCGATCGAGGCAGACCTTCGCGCCAAGGACGGCACCAGCTTCAAGGCGCGCCTGCATGCGCTGGACGGCGAAAACCTGAAGAAATTCTCCCTGCCCGACGAGAAAACGGCCACCGCCGCGCTCGAAGCGGTGAAGGTCGGCGGCTATACGGTAAGCTCGGTTGAATCCAAGCCCGTCAAACGCAATCCGCCCCCGCCCTTCATTACGTCGACGCTCCAGCAGGAAGCCTCGCGCAAGCTCGGTTTTACCGCCAAGCGCACGATGGGCGCCGCCCAGAAGCTCTATGAAGAAGGCCGCATCACCTATATGCGGACCGACGGCATCAATATGGCCGAAGAGGCCTATCACGCCTCACGAAAGCAGATCGAAAGCGATTATGGGGCGCGCTATCTGCCGGAGAAGCCGCGCCGCTATTCCTCCAAGGCCAAGAACGCCCAGGAAGCGCACGAAGCCATTCGCCCGACCGATTTCTCGATCCGCCCCGAGGAGTATCGCGGCGATGGGGACCTTAAAAAGCTCTACACGCTGATCTGGCGGCGCGCCGTCGCCTCGCAGATGGAAGCGGCTGTCTTTGAGCGCACGACGCTGGATTTCATGTCCAAGGACAAGCGCGCCCAGCTGCGCGCCACGGGCCAGGTCGTGCAGTTTGATGGCTTCATCAAGCTCTACACCGAAGGCCGCGATGATGGCGACGAGGACGAGGATGCTGAAGGCCGCCTGCCAAAGATGAAGGAAAGCGACCACGCCGACCTAGTCGAGGCAAAGTCGGACCAGCATTTCACCCAGCCGCCGCCCCGCTATACCGAAGCCTCGCTCGTCAAACGCCTGGAAGAGCTCGGCATTGGCCGTCCGTCTACCTACGCATCGACCCTGTCTACGCTGGAAGACCGTGACTATGTGCGGCTTGAAAAGAAGCAGCTGATCCCGGAGGACAAGGGTCGGCTGGTGACGGCCTTCCTGGAGAACTTCTTCGCCCGATATGTGGAGTATGACTTCACGGCCGAGCTAGAAGAACAACTCGACGTCATCTCGGATGGCAAGCTCGACTGGAAGGCCTTCCTGCGTGAGTTCTGGGTACAGTTCCAGGCCGCCATCGACGAGACGAAAGAACTTCGCGTGTCGAACGTGCTCGACGCGCTGAACGAGGCGCTTGGGCCTTATGTGTTTCCGAAGACTGACGAGAACGGTAATCCGAAGGAAAACCCGCGCGAATGCCCGCTCTGCGGCGAGGGTGAGCTATCGCTGAAACTTGGCCGGCATGGCGCTTTTGTCGGTTGTTCGCGTTATCCCGAATGCAAGTTCACGCGGCCCTTCTCGGCAGACAGTGAACAGGACGGCGCGATCAACCCGGAAGGCGAGGAGCTGGGCCTGCACCCTGAAACGGGCGAGCCCGTCTTCCTGAAGACGGGCCGGTTCGGACCCTATGTGGAAATGTCACTCGGTGAGGACGAAAAACCCAAGCGCACAAGTGTACCCAAGGGCTGGGATGTGAAAGCCGTGACGCTGGACCAGGGCGTCAAGCTTCTCTCCCTGCCGCGCGATGTCGGCGAACATCCCGACGATGGTGAGATGATCCGCGCCAATCTCGGCCGCTATGGCCCTTACGTTCAGCATCATCGCACCTTTGCCAATGTGCAGACCGTCGAGGAGCTGTTCGACATCGGCCTTAACCGTGCCGTGACGCTGATCGAGGACAAGAAAGCAAAACGTGGCGGGGGCCGCGGGGCCGAACCGCTCAAGGAGCTCGGCAAACACCCTGCTGATGACGAGCCGATCCACGTCTATGAGGGCCGCTATGGCCCCTATGTGAAGCACAAGAAGACGAATGCGACGCTTCCGAAGGACACCACGCCGGACACGGTCACACTGGAACAGGCGATTGAACTGATCGACGCCAAGGCGAAGAAGCCGGCCAAGAAAAAGGCGCCAGCGAAGAAGAAGGCCACCGCGAAAAAAACAACGGCCAAAAAGACATCGACGACGAAGAAGACGTCGACGACGAAGGCGAAGGACTAGCCGATGGAATGTGAGGACCGGCAGCCATGAACGTCAGGCCCGCCACGCTCGATGACCTGCCAGCCCTGCTTGAGTTCGAGCAGGGCATCATCACCGCAGAACGGCCTTATAACCCACTGCTGAAGCCCGACCCGATCACCTACTACGATATCGGCGAGATGATCGAGGCAGACGATGCCGAGGTCATGGTGGTGGAGATCGATAGCGAACTCGTCGCATCGGGCTATGCGAAGACCAAGCGGTCCCGGCATTACACCTCACCCGACTGGCACGCCTTTCTCGGTTTCATGTTCGTGAAGGAAGCGTTCCGCGGACGGGGCCTGAACCGGATTCTTCTCGACGCCCTGCTCGACTGGTCTCGCAAGCGAGGCCTTACCGAAGTCCGACTCACGGTCTATCCTGGCAACGAGCCGGCTATACGCGCCTATGAAAAAGCCGGCTTTTCGCCCTATCTCACAGAAATGAGGCTTGGCCTGAATGAGTAGGCCCATTCCACCTTGCTTTCATGGCAAGCCGAACCAGATCCTCTGGAAGAGGTTCAATAGCTTTGTGAAATAAAAACAAGGCATTTCAAATGCCACCGGAAGGACAGATCATGACAGATCCGAAACTGAAAGAAGAAAAAGCACGCCAGGGCGAGACCGGAAAAGGCGTTCGCTATGTACTTGTTATATCCACGATCGCCGCAGTGATCGGGCTGGGCCTCATCTTTGCTTTCGTGATCTGAAGAGAACGTCCAGGCTGAAAGAGTCCGGGCAAATCGCGCAGAATCCCCTATATGGGGAGCATGAGTTTTCCCGACCGAGAGACAGTTCTCGACTTTATCGCCAAGAATCCGTCCGCGACGACGAAACAGGACATTGCGCGTGGCCTGAAAGTGAAAGGGCGTGAGCGTCAGAACCTCAGGCAAGTTCTGAAGGATCTGGAGGCTGACGGCACCCTGGAACGCACAGGCAAGCGCGCCTGGGCCAAGACCGATACGCCTCCGCCAACAGGCGTCATCATTTTCGAGGAAATCGATGATGATGGCGAGCTGATGGCCCGGTCCGTCGGGCGCGACGGCGCCTTCGGTCCGCCTATCCGCTTTGCCGGTTATAGCGGCAAATCAAAGGGTCCGGCCCCCGGCATCGGGGACAAGGGCCTTGCCCGCATCAATGAGGCGAATGGCGAATATCACGCCAAGCTCCTGAAACTTTTCGAGAAACGCGATGAAGAATCGCAGCTGACCGGCCGGTTCGAACGCAATCCGAAAGGCGGACGCGTTATCCCGGCGAGCCGCAAGGACAAGCGGACACTCCTTATCGACAAGAGCGACACCAAGGGCGCCGAGGATGGCGACCTTGTTACCGCCATGCCCAAACCGGGCAAGCCGAACGGACCCGCGTTCGGTGTCGTCACGGAAATCATCGGTCGCATGGACGACCCACGCGCAGCCTCGCTGCTCGCCATTTATGGTCACGATATACCGGTCGAATTCCCCAAGGACGTCCTCAACGAGGCGGAGACCATCAAGCCGCTGAACGCGCCGCGTGAGGATCTCACCCATATCCCGCTCATTACCATCGATCCGCATGATGCGCGCGACCATGACGATGCCGTCTATGCCGAAAAGCTCGACGATGGCTGGAAGGTGATCGTCGCGATTGCGGACGTGGCCGCCTATGTGCGCCCCGGCACTGCGCTCGACCGCGAGGCGCAGAAGCGCGGCAACTCTACCTATTTTCCGGACCGGGTCGTCCCGATGCTGCCTTTTGAGCTGTCGGCCGATGCCTGCTCGCTGGTCGACAATGAGGACCGCCCCTGCATGGCGGTCGAGATGATCTTCGACCAGTCGGGTACGAAGCGCTCCCATCGCTTCATTCGCGGCACAATGCGGTCCCATGCAAAGCTCTCCTATGAAGAAGCGCAGGCGGCCATTGATGGCAAAACGGGCGGCGCTGGGGAGCCTTGGCTCAAGCCCGTGCTGAAGCCGCTATGGGGCGCTTTCGAAGCGTTGGGCGAGGCCCGCGCCCGCCGTGCCCCGCTGGCGCTCGACCTGCCGGAAAAGCGTGTCGAGATCAGCGAGGATGGCAAGGTCACGGGGATTGTGGAGAAAGAACGCTTCGATGCGCACAAGCTCATCGAGGAATTCATGATTCAGGCCAATGTGGCCGCCGCCGAGACGCTGGAGAAGCTCGGCTCACCCCTGCTCTACCGGGTTCACGATCAGCCGTCCGATGCCAAGCTCGCCGCGCTGGCCGATTTTCTCCAGACGATGGACATCAAATGGGCGCTGGGGGAGCGCCCCCAGACGCACCGCTTCAACCGGCTCCTCAGCGATCATGCAGACACCGAACATGCCGGCACAATTTCCGAAATCGTTCTGCGCTCTCAGGCCCAGGCCATCTATGCGCCGGAGAATGCAGGCCATTTCGGTCTTAACCTCTCCAAATATGCCCACTTCACCTCGCCTATCCGGCGCTATAGCGACCTCATCGTCCACCGGGCTCTGATCTCGGCGCTTGGTCTTGGTGACGACGGGCTGACCAAGGAAATGGCCGCCTCGCTTGAGGATATTGCGAGCCATCTGGTCGATACCGAACGCCGCTCCATGGCAGCCGAACGCGAAGCGACGGACCGCTATCTTGCACTCTATCTTGCCGACAAGGTCGGTGCCGAGTTTGAAGGGCGGATTACGGGCGTCACACCAGCTGGCCTTTTCATCCGCCTAGGCGGTACCGGCGCCGACGGCTTTTCTCCAATTTCCAAGCTCTCTGACGACTATTGGGTGCATGATGAAGGCGCAATGGCGCTGATCGCACGCGGCTCGGGCAAACGGTTCGAGATGGGTCAGGTCGTGAAAGTTGAACTTGCCGAAGTCACCCCGCTTCAGGGCGGCCTTCTGCTCAAGGTTCTCTCTCCACCCCGCCCCAAGAAGCCTGGTGAAAAGCCACCGGCCTCGCGCGGGGGCAGGTCTGGTCCGCCCGGGCGTTCGCGTGGCAAGATGTCGAAGGCGCGCAAGAAGACGCGGCAGAAAACCTCCCGCAAAAAGGGAGCCAAGGGAGGAAAAAGCTGATGGCCGGAAAACTGGGCACAGCCTTTGACAAGGAAAGGGACGGCGATGTCATCCAGAGGGACCGCCCCACCCCTCGGCCGAAGGATGCAGCCACGCTCATCCTGGTGCGGCGCGATCAAGCCAAGCCGCGCCTTCTGATGGGCAAGCGGTCGGGCGGCCACACCTTCATGCCGGACAAATATGTTTTCCCTGGCGGACGTGTGGATACGGCGGACGGACGGGTGCCTTCCCTGAGTGAGCTGCGCGAGAGCGAGCACCGTAAAGTGGCGCACAGGACGCGCCGCAAGCCGCGTGCCTTCGGCCTTACCGCTATCCGGGAAACATTTGAGGAAACAGGACTCATTGTCGGGCGTGCCAATGCGTTTCCAGGCCGTGTGGCGCAGGACTGGCGTAAATATGCCGATCAGGGCGCAGCGCCCTGCCTGCGGGGCTTCACGATGATCGGCCGCGCAATAACCCCGCCCTATCGTCCCAAAAGGTTCGATGCACGCTTCTTCATGGCCGAGGCCGAAGACGTCCTGATCGATGAGCGCCCGCCGGTTGACGGTGCCGAGTTGCACGACCTGCAATGGGTGACGCTGGACGATGCCCTGGCGCTCGACCTGCCAAATGTGACACGCTTCATGCTGGGCGAGATCGCAGAACGTCTGAAGCAGAAGGATGTCGGCGCCCTGCGCCCGCCATTCCTGCGCTGGACCGCTGGTGGCCACTCGCAGGACCGTATCTGAAGACGCAGGTCCCGGGTGCGCACAGGCGCTTGACTTTAAAAGCCCACCCCTCCATTAAGCGCCCTTCGAATTTCTCAGAACACGCGAGCAAGAGCACCCGTCATGGCCAAGCCGACAACCATCAAGATTCGCCTGAACTCGACTGCCGGGACGGGCTTTTTCTATGTGACCAAGAAAAACCCGCGCAACATCACCGAAAAGCTGGTGATGCGGAAATATGATCCGATCGCGAAGAAGCATGTCGAATTCAAGGAAGGCAAGATCAAATAGGTCTTCGCTTTCATAGCAATTCAGATCCAGCCGGACCTTTGCGTCCGGCTTTTTCTTTGGGGTCTACGTAAAAGTCTCTATGGACCTGCCCCCCTTCTCGCACGTTATACTCCCTGAAAATTGGAGGTGACCCATGGCACTTGAATTCAACAAGGTTGTTGCCGTCATTGATGTCGATGACGATCTCGCCAGTCTGATCATGGAAACGGCGTCGAAGCTGACCGCAGATGCCGGCGAACTTCACGCAATCGATTCCAACCCCTTCATTACGACATTCGAGTCGCCCTATGCGGCCGGCGCCCTTGAGGCGGATACCCAGGCCCACCAGGCGGACGCCAAACGCCGCAAGGAAGATATGAACGCGCTGAAGGCCAAGTTCGCCCCAGGGGCGACTGTGGCGGTTCTGGACGGCGACCCGTCGCGAGATGCGGCCAGCTATGCCAAGAAGATCGATGCAGACCTCATTGTCATCGGTTCGCAGCAGAAGACCTGGTGGAAACGCCTGTTGCTCGGATCTGAGAGCCTCGACATGTTGCGGGAGGCCCCCTGCGCGGTGTTTGTCGTAACGAACGCGCATGTGAAGCGTGTAAAGGCAAAGGGTTAGATTGCTTTTGGCGGCCGGTCAGCAGCTCAGGCGGCAATACTCTTGACCTGATTGCGGCCGGCTGTCTTGGCTCGGTACAGCGCATCATCCGCGCGGCGCAGCATGTCTGCGATCGTGTCTTGTTCACCATGAAAAGTCGAAACACCGGCGCTCACCGTGATCACCAGCTTGCGCGCATCACGCACACCTGCGTCAAAGGGGTCTGACGCGATCGCGCGGCGGATGCGCTCAGCCGCCGAACAGGCAAGATCGCCGTCCGTTTCCGGCATGATGACCAGGAATTCCTCCCCGCCGGGCCGGCAGACAATATCTTTCGGGCGGACATTCGCCATCAGCCTCTCGGCGAATAGCTTGAGGACCGCATCTCCCGCTTCATGGCCATAAATATCGTTCACTCTCTTGAAATAGTCGATGTCCACAGAGACAACCGAAAGCGGTTTGCCGCCCATACCGGCCCGTTTGATCCAGAGCGCGAGCTGGTTGTTCATATAGCGGCGGTTATAGAGACCCGTGAGCTGGTCGATCACTGAGAGCTCCAGCCCTGTATCGACGCGATTTCGCAGGATCTCCACATAGCGCGACTTGCGTGTCTGGGTGCGGATGCGTGCGAGCAGTTCCTCGGTGGTGAAGGGCTGCTGGATCACATCGCTGGCCCCGAGCTCAAGCGCCCGGCCGGCGAGTGCATTGTCGGTGTCTTCGGCCGTCACGATGATCGACAGGGCCCGTGTTTCGTCATTCGTACGCAGATGCGCGCACAGACGAAGGGGATCATAGGCCTGATCGCTGAGCCCGAGCAGGACGAGGTCCAGCTTGCCTCGCCGGGTCATATTCGGCCCCTCAGCCTCTTCCAGAGTAAAAACATGATGGCCGGCCGCTTCCAGAGGTTCTCGCAAGCGCCGGACATTGTAGGGATTTGTGTCGACAACGAGCACATTCACGTCGCGGTTCAGCGTTTCATTCTCTTCCTCACTGAATGCCCCGAACCGGACGCCGCTCGCCTCGCGCTGGCGAAGTTCCCTTGTGACCGCATTGTAGCGGATCAGCGCGCTCAGCCTGGAAGCCAGCGCAAAATCATCGACCGGCTTTGTCAGGAAGTCGTCCGCCCCCGCATCCAGTCCGCGAACGCGGTCAGCGGTCTCGCTGAGCGCACTCAGCATGACGACGGGAATATGCGCAGTCTCCGGCGATGCCTTGAGCTGCCGGCAGACTTCATATCCGTCCATACCCGGCATCATGATATCCAGAAGTATGATTTCCGGCGCTTCGGTACATGCGAGTTTTAGCGCCTCGGGCCCGTTTTCCGCCAGAATGACCGAATAGTATCTTGCGGCCAGCTTGGCCTGCATCAGGCGCCGGTTCGCCAGGATATCGTCAACAACGAGGATGCGCGCGCTCATGCCGCCCGCCTGTCTCCAATAAGATCCTCGACTGCCGCGCGGAAGGAACGCATCTGAATAGGTTTGGACAGATAGGCCTCGCAGCCTGCCTCGCGCACCAGCTTCTCATCGGAGCGCATCGCAAATGCGGTAACAGCAAGGACCGGTATGGAGGCGATCGATTCATCATCCTTGATCCAGCGGGTGATATCGAGCCCCGAGACGTCCGGCAGCTGGATATCCATGACGATGAGGGCGGGCTTATGCTGGCGGGTAAGTTCAACTGCACGCGCGCCGTCGCGGCATTGCAGCGTGTCATATCCGAAGGCATCAAGAAGATCACAGAACAGGCGCATGTTCAGTTCATTGTCCTCGACAACGAGAACCGTTTTGCGAGCGCCTGACGTCATTTCCCCTGCTTCACCCTCACATCAAAGTCTTCTTCAATATCCACATAGCCCGAAGAGTCTTAATCTTTGTTTGAATTCAGCCGGTAACTTGCCGCTCCGGCAGGAACATGAGAAGAACAAGCATGATGTCGCTATGCCGGGACTGCTCGTCTGTCCAATCAGGTCAGGTCGCGAAATGCCCGGTCTGTCAGGGCGAGCGCATGATCAGTCATGACCAGCTCGGCGAGCTGACGGTTGCCCATATCGATTGCGATGCATTCTACGCAGCCATTGAAAAAAGGGACAATCCCGAGCTTCGAAACAAGCCCGTCATCGTCGGTGGCGGCCAGCGCGGCGTGGTCGCCACCTGTTGCTACATTGCCCGGCTGGACGGCGTGCGCTCTGCCATGCCCATGTTCAAGGCGCTCAAGGCGTGCCCCAACGCTATCGTGATCCGGCCGGACTTCCGCAAGTATACAGCCGTCTCGCGCGATATACGGGCCAGACTGGAGACGTTGAGCCCGATGGTCCAGATGGTCAGTATCGATGAGGGGTATATCGACCTGTCGGGCACGCAGCGCCTGCATGCCCACCTGCCGGCCGCCCTGCTCGCCACGCTTGCCCGCGATATCGAACGAGACCTTGGCATCACCATATCCATCGGGCTGGCCGAGAACAGATTCCTTGCCAAGATGGCGAGCGAAATGGACAAGCCGCGCGGCTTTGCCGTTCTTTCCAAGGCTGATGCGAAATCGATTCTCGGCCCGATGCCGGTGACGGCGATCCATGGCGTTGGACCGGCCTTTGCCAAACGGCTGTCGCGCGACGGGCTCCACCTGATCGGGGACGTCCAGGCACGCGGCCGGGCAGACATGATGCGCCAATATGGCGAGGGCGGCCAGCATCTGTGGGACCGGGCCAACGGCATCGATCACCGGCGCGTCTCACCAGGACGTGAGCGCAAATCAGTTTCTGCCGAGCGCACCTTCAACACCGATATCTCCGACCCGACGGTACTGGAGGACCGCCTCTGGGCCGTCTGCGAAGAAACGGCGACGCGTGCCAAGGCGCATGGCGTATCGGGCTATGTGGTCACGCTGAAACTAAAGACGAAAACATTCAGAAGTCTGACCCGGAGTGTCACCCTCTCTGAGCCGACGCAGCTTGCCCAGACGCTTTTTCGCACGGCGCGCCCGCTGCTCAGCCGCGAGACATCGGGCACCACGGCCTACCGGCTGATCGGTATCGGCATTTCGGACCTTCATCCGGCCGGTCTCGACCAGATAGATCTTGTTGATCCGGCTGTGGCAAAACGCGCGGCAGCCGAACGCGCCATAGATCGCGCCCGCGGAAAATTCGGTGACCAGGCCGTCCAGACCGGCCGGGCCATGCGTTCAGAGCGGCGAAAGCGCACGCCGGACTAAAGCGTGCCTTGCCGGGGGCGGGCCCATGTGTTCAAGAGGTGAAAAGATAACCACCGGAGCCCCTGTCCATGAGCACACCCGAAGCCCGCCTGGTCAATCTCGGCATCACGCTGCCAGAACCGATGAAAGCGGTGGCCAATTACGTTCCCTTCGTGATCTCAGGCCAGCACCTTTATATCTCCGGCCAGGTCAGCTCTACGCCTGACGGGCTTGTGACAGGGCGTCTTGGCGAGACAATGGACCTGCCCGCCGGCCAGCAGGCGGCAAAGCGCTGCGGCATCAATCTCATCGCCCAGTGCAAGGCTGCCGTGGGCGACCTTTCCCGAATCAAGCGCGTCGTGAAACTTGGCGGCTTTGTGAACTCGCATCCGCTCTTCATCGACATCCCACAGGTCATCAATGGCTGCTCGGACCTGATGGTCGAGGTATTTGGAGACGCCGGTCGCCACGCCCGCTCGGCCGTGGCCTGCCCCACCCTGCCGCTGGGCGTTGCTGTAGAGATCGACGGAATATTCGAAATCGAAAGCTGAGGACTGTTTTGGCCGAAAGATTCAATCTGCTAGCCTACCACTATGCCCATCGCGGACTGTGGTCGAACGAAACCTATCCGGAAAACAGCCTGGAGGCGATCCTGGCCGCTGGTGGCGGTGGGATCGGGTGCGAGATCGATGTGCGTCCGGCTGCCTGTGGCACACCGGTCGTCTTTCACGACGCCATCCTTGACCGGATGACTGACACGACCGGTTTCGTCTCCAATCATTCGGCCGAAGAGCTGACAAAGCTGAACCTCAAGGGTAACGGCACATTCGTCACACTGGATCAGGTCCTGGAGGCCTGGACATCCGACACCCCGCTTCTGATCGAGCTGAAGATCGATGGGGAAACCGATGCTGAAGGCTTTACCAATATCGTATCGGAACGCGTCGCCGCCTATGACGGGCCGGCTGCGCTGATGAGCTTCAGCCGCCGGGCCGTTTCTGCCGTACCTGCCGGCATCATGAAGGGCGCCCTCATCCTGCCGAGCCGCATGTCGCAGGACATTACCCTGCAGGCGCTGGTCAGCACGTCTGCTGCGCTCATGCCGGATTTCATCGCCGCCCACTGGTCCGACGCTGCGGAGGCGACGACGACAGCTACCGATTACGGCCTGCCACTGGCGGTCTGGACGATAGATACGGCGGACCGGGCGCAGGAGCTGAAATCGCTGCCCATCGCCCAGATCTTCGAAGGCTTCGATCCAGCCTTTGTCAGGCCGGAGGCATGAGCTAGATTCCACTCTATGGATGAAGCGCGCCTCGAAATCAGACTGATCCGGAGCCTCAGCGAGATCGGGGCCGAGGACTGGAATGCGGTCGCCAATCCACCGGGCGAACCCTATGACCCTTTTCTGAGCTGGCAGTTTCTTCAGGCACTGGAGGAAAGCGGCGCCGCAGCGCCAGAGACAGGCTGGGCGCCCCACCACATCCTTGTCGAGGAGATCGGCCGCGGCCTTGTCGGGGCCATGCCGCTCTATCTGAAATCCCACTCGCAGGGTGAGTTTGTCTTCGACCATAGCTGGGCCGATGCCTATGAGCGCGCGGGCGGGCATTACTACCCCAAACTTCTCTCGGCGGTGCCGTTCACGCCCGTCACCGGCCGACGCCGCCTCGTCAAGCCGGGGCCGGACGCCCAGCGCATTGGCGACGCCCTGCTCGGCGCGGCCGTAAAGATTGCGGCCGACAATGATATTTCCTCGCTCCATATCAATTTCCTGCCACCCGAAGAGGCGCTTCGGCTCGAGGCGGCAGGCCTTCTCATCCGCACGGACCAGCAGTTTCACTGGCACAATGAGGGCTATGAGAGCTTTGATGATTTCCTGGCCGCGCTTTCTTCATCAAAGCGCAAGAATCTCCGCAAGGAACGGCAGAAAGCCCAGGACGGTCTCGTCTTTCGCCACATTACCGGCGCCGATATCACCGAAGACCACTGGGACGTCTTCTACGAATTCTATATGGACACCGGCGCGCGAAAATGGGGCTCTCCCTATCTCAACCGTGAGACCTTTTCGCTGCTGGGTGAGCGTATAGCAGACGATATTCTGCTCGTTTTCGCCGAAGAGGATGGCCATCCGATCGCAGGCGCACTCAACATGATCGGCGGCGACCGGCTTCTCGGGCGCTATTGGGGCACGACGTCCCCCCGCCCCATGCTTCACTTCGAGACCTGCTACTATCAGGCCATCGATTTTGCCATCGCCCATGACCTAAAGACGGTAGAGGCCGGCGCGCAGGGCGGCCACAAACTCGCGCGCGGCTATGTGCCTTCCACCACCTATTCCGCGCACTGGATCGCGCATGAGGGCCTGGCGCAGGCCGTTGAGGAATACCTTGGCCGGGAACGCCAGATGGTTGAAAAAGAAGCTGATTTCCTGAAAGAAAGAACGCCGTTCAAGAAGGACGGCTAAGACGAGAGAGCGAGACATGGCCCTGCACGGCGACTACGATACCGATAACATCTTCGCAAAAATGCTACGCGGGGAAATGCCCTGCGTGAAGGTCTTTGAGGACGACGTCGCCCTCGCCTTCATGGACATCTTTCCGCAGGCCGAGGGCCACACGCTGGTCATCCCGAAGGATGTAAAGGCGCGCAATTTTCTGGAGCTCAAACCCAAGAAGATCGGGCCCTATATGGAGCGGGTCCAGACCGTCGCGAAAGCCGTGGAGAAGGCGCTAAAACCCGATGGGCTTCGGATTGTGCAGTTCAACGGCGCCCCGGCCGGGCAGACCGTGTATCACCTCCACTTCCACATCCTGCCCGTCATGGAAGGCCAGAGCGCCCGCCCCCATGCCAGCGGCAAACCCGCAGACACTGAAGAGCTTCAGGCGCTGGCGGAGAAGATTGCGGCCTATCTTTAAACCCCGATAGGAGGGCGCGGGTGCAGGCGAAACTAATCATCGGTGTCCCGGGTCTCATTTCAGTCGCCCGGGATGACGAAAATTCCGAATATCGGCGAGACCTAGAGGCCCAGCTTCTGCTTCAGGATCTCATTCACCGCCTGCGGGTTAGCCTTGCCACCAGAGGCTTTCATCACCTGTCCGACAAACCAGCCCATCGCTTTCGGCTTTTCCTTCACGGACTCTGCCTGCTCTGGATTGGCGGCGATGATCTCATCGACAATGGCTTCGATGGCGCCGGTATCGGTGACCTGTTTGAGGCCGTGCTTCTCGACAATGTCACCCGGGTCGCCTTCGCCGTCGATCATGCGCGCGAACACGTCCTTGGCGATCTTGCCCGAGATGGTGTCATTGGAAATGAGATCGACCAGCTCGCCCAGCTGCTTGGCTGAGACCGGGCTGTCGGCCAGCTCCAGATCCTCGCGGTTGAGATAGCCGAACAGCTCCTGACTGACCCAGTTGGCGGCGAGCTTTGCATCGCGACCCTTTGCAACAGCCTCAAAGAATTCGGCGCGCTCACTGTCAGCCGTCAGAACACCGGCATCATAGCGTGAGAGCCCATATTCGCTCTCGAAGCGCTGGCGTTTCTCGTCCGGGAGCTCCGGCAGGCTTTCACGGATATTGTCGATGAAGAGGTCGTCAATCTCCAGCGGCAGCAGGTCCGGGTCGGGGAAATAGCGATAATCGTGCGCGTCTTCCTTGGAGCGCATGGACCGCGTCTCGCCCTTGTTCGGGTCGAACAGGCGCGTTTCCTGATCGACCTTGCCACCGCTCTCGATGATCTCGATCTGGCGGCGCGCCTCATATTCGATGGCCGCCTGAATGAAGCGGAACGAGTTCATGTTCTTGATCTCGCAGCGCGTGCCGAGATGGCTGAAGTCGCCCGTCTCACGGAACTTCTCATAGGCGCCAGGCTTGCAGACCGAGACGTTTACGTCTGCACGCAGATTACCCTTCTCCATGTCACCGTCGCAGGTGCCAAGCGCGACCACAATGGATTTGAGCTTCTTCACGTAAGCTGCTGCTTCCAAAGGCGTTCTGACGTCCGGCTTGGACACGATCTCCATCAGCGCGACGCCGGACCGGTTAAGGTCCACATAGGTCGCGGTCGGGTCCATGTCGTGAATCGACTTGCCCGCATCCTGTTCAAGGTGAAGGCGTTCTATCCGTACAGGGAAGGAATAGGCCGGGTCGCCATGAGCCGGTTCGACATCGACCTCGATCTCACCCTCACCGACGATGGGGTGGTCGAACTGGCTGATCTGATAGCCCTGCGGCAGGTCCGGATAGAAATAATTCTTGCGGTCGAAGCGGGAATATTTGTTGATCTTCGCCTTGAGGCCAAGCCCCGTGCGCACCGCCTGCTCGACGCATTTGCGGTTGATTACCGGCAGCATGCCGGGCATGGCGGCGTCCACCAGCGAGACATTGCAGTTGGGATCGGCGCCAAACTCAGTCGACGCGCCGGAAAAAAGCTTCGCCTGCGAGGCGACCTGCGCATGGACTTCTAAGCCCATGACAAGTTCCCAGTCTCCGGTGTCGCCTTTCAGCGTGTAAGTCGGCCGCTCGGACATGCTCAAAAATCCCGATTCAATTCTCTTGTCAGCGCGCGTTTAAGCATAGCTCGCAAGGCCTTGCCATAGGCGCGCATGCGGCGCTTGCAGCACCTAGCTCGTTTTGTCCTGGCCGGCCTTCTTCTGGGCGGCAGCCACCCGGGCCTTGCGGGCCGCCATACGGTCCTTGATATTGGCACTGAGCCGGCTTGGCGCTTCTGTGTCGTCAGCCTTGCGTTCGCGGCGATACTGGAGCCGCTCAACGAATATCGCGCCACGAAGCGAGATGTAGAGCGCCGCGACAACAGCTGCCAGCCAGTACATCCGCGTGCGCGGATGGAACGGGTTCACCCCATTGTACCAGGCCATCGACAGGATGAGCAGCAGCATGAGGATAAAGGCCAGAGCTGCATAAAGGACGGTGCGGGTTTTTCTCGACATGGCAGCAAACTAGCACCGCAAGGCGCGCGCCGTCACGCATACAGATGCGTTATTCCTTATGGTTCTTCTCGTCCCATTCATCTGCCAGCGGCAGAAGCGGAAGCAGAATGAGAAACAACGCAAAAAGGAACAGGAGCGCCGGGATCGCGATGCTTTTGTCCTGTCCATCGAGCGCCATTCCAGAGGTCACCGAATAAACGGCAAGACCACCGAGAAAGACAGCAATTGGCCAGCGTACAGCACGGAAGCGGAACACCCTCGCACCGAAAACCGAACTGATCAGCTTTTCGAGTGTGTTGCGGTGGCCCCGGGTCGACATAGGCTGAAGCCTACCACCACTTCTCCGGCTTTGCGACAAAGCCCGCAGCTTCTTCCAGCGCGCCTGCGACGCGGAAACAGGTTGTCTCATCCAGCGCCTTGCCGATCACCTGAAGGCCAAGCGGCAGACCCTGACTGTCGAGCGCGGCGGGCACCGAAATACTCGGCAGTCCGGCGAGGTTTGCGGTCACGGTGAAGATGTCATTGAGGTACATCTGCACCGGGTCGGCCTTCTCCCCATAGACAAAAGCCGCCGACGGACAGGTCGGGGTCAGGAGCGCGTCACATTTCTCGTATGCCTCAATGAAATCATTGAGGATTTTCTTTCGCACCTTCTGCGCGCGCAGATAATAGGCATCATAATAGCCCGATGAGAGCACATAGGTGCCAATCATCAGGCGGCGCTGGACCTCTGCCCCGAAACCTTCGGACCGCGTACCTTCATAGGTCTTGATGAGGTTGTCACCCTGAACGCGTGCGCCATAGCGCATCCCGTCATAGCGCGCGAGGTTCGAGGAGGCTTCAGCCGGCGCCACGATATAATAGGCCGGCAGCGCATATTTGGTGTGCGGCAGGGAGACATCCACGATCTCGGCGCCCTGCTCTTTCAGCCAGTCGATGCCCTGCGTCCACAGCGCCTCGATCTCTTCGGGCATATCATCCACGCGGTATTCTTTGGGGATACCGATCTTCATGCCCTGCACGCCGCGATGGACCGCGTCACGCCAGTTCGGCACCGGCTCCGGCAGGGAGGTGGAATCCTTGGCATCATGGCCGCACATCGCTTCCAGAAGGATGGCACTGTCCTCAACCGTCTTGGCGATGGGGCCGGCCTGATCCAGCGAAGAGGCAAAGGCGACCATGCCATAGCGGCTGGCGCGCCCATAGGTCGGTTTGATGCCCACCGTGCCTGTAAAGCTCGCTGGCTGACGGATAGAGCCGCCGGTGTCGGACGCCGTCGCGGCGAGGCAGAGATTGGCCGACACGGCTGTTGCAGACCCACCCGACGACCCGCCGGGGGTCAGCGTCTGGTTGGAGCCCGATCGCCGCCATGGGTTGGCAGGCGGCCCGAAACGCGATGTTTCGTTGGAGGAGCCCATGGCGAACTCATCCATGTTGAGCTTGCCGAGCATCACCGCGCCGCGGTCCCAGAGCTGCTGGGTCACGGTCGATTCATAGGTCGGGGTAAACTCGCCCAGGATATTCGAGCACGCTGTCGTGCGCACGCCCTTCGTACAATACAGGTCCTTCACGCCAATCGGCGCGCCTTCGAGCGCCCGCGCCTCACCTGCCGCGATCTTCGCATCGGCGGCATCTGCCATTTCCAGCGCCTTTTCCGGTGTCTTCACGACATAGGCATTCAGCGTGTCGTTCGACGCTTCGATCTCCTGGATGAAGGCCTCGGTCAGTTCACGCGAGGAGAAGGCCTTGGAAGACAGCCCGTCGAGGGCTGCAGCAAGGGTGAGTTTCGGGAGGTCAGTCATCTGGCAATGATCCACATACAGAGGTTTGCGCCTTCGTATGCTGGCCCGGCTCGAGGTTTCAAGCCCCGTCTACTGAAAGGCCGCACATGAAATTTTGCGCGTGTGAGCTAAATACGTGTAATATCACGCATAGTCTCCCGCTCGGGTTGTAAATCAACAGGAGGAAAATGATGAAACGTTCCCACATCCTGACCGCCCTTCCCGCGCTGGCCTTGATGGCCGCAGCAGCCTGCACGACATCCCCGCAACAGGATTCAGAGGCGGAGGCTGAGAATTGGCGGACCGATGCGCGTCTCGGCGAACAGGTTGACCGGATTTGCTTTGCATCCGCTGTCGATGACTTTCAAATGACGACGCGGCGGAGCGTCGTGGTCGAGCGCGGCGTCAATGATCACTACCTGATCGAGACCATGGGAAACTGCCAGGATCTGCGTAACGCTCTGTCGATGTCTTTCGATACGTTTCCGGGCTCAAGCTGTATCAGCAAGGGCGACAGCATCTACGCCTATGACAGCCTGTTTGGCCCCGACCGGATGGACATTCCGCCAATCCGTTGCCCTATTAAAGCAATCTATAGATGGAGCGAAGATGCTTCTGATCAGGACGCGACAGCCGAAGAAAGATAACGGCGCGAGTCCAGACTGCCCCCAAGGTTTGCCGGCCGAAAATGTCCAGAAAGCCTGGATCGCAGTCGTCGAGTGCGGGCGTTTTTAATCCCGCGCCAAAAGCTCCACATGGAAGCCAGACCAATATTGTGGCTTGCAGTCGTTTGACCGCAACCGGTAATGGCGATACATTCTAGCTTCAGTTGCAAAACTATCCCTTAGCCAAGGAAGTTGCCATGTCTCCAAATACCTTCGCTGCCACACTTGCAAGCGCCGCTGGATTAACTCTCCTAGCACTTCCCTCGCATGCCGATGACGCGGGCACACAAGTCAGTGCACTTCAAGACGGCCGTCTTGGCGAACAGGTCGATCAACTTTGTATCAATGCCAAAGGCTTCAACTTCCGCGACATGACAGATCGGACGGTTATCATCGAAACCGCCGGCGAGGACTTCCTTGTGGAAACGGTCAAGAAATGCGGCAATCTTTCCACCGCCAGAAATCTCTACGTTCATTCGGAGCAGAGAAATTCCCGATGCATCAAGGCGAGCAATTTGCTTGTGGCGGAAGCGCCCTTTACTTACTCTACATTTATTCCTTCGGAGTCTCGTAGCAGTCATTGCCGGATCGGATCCATCTATGAATGGAACGAAGACGCCTTAGAAGCTTCGGAAGCCAGTTCATAAGTCAGACCCAAAAAAAGCTTATCATTGAAAAGCTCAAACGACTTAGCTTTTGATTGGGTCCTAGTTTTTGCAGCTCTACACAAGAAGGAGTTTCTCATGAAACTATTTGCGATGATCGGTGCAGCGTCCTCTGCCACGTTCTACTTTGGAGCCGCAGCGATCGCTGAAGCGCCAACTTTGGGACCCGCTGATTACCTCAACGACGTCCGTCTCGGAGAGAAGGTCGACCGCATCTGCTTTCGCGATCAGGTCGATGATTTTCGCGAGGGCACCGAAAGCACTATCATCCTGGAACGAGGCGCCAAGGATTACCTCGTAGAGACCGAGGAACCTTGCGGTGAGCTTGATGGAGCCCAAACGCTTTCCCTGAACAACGCATTCTCAAGCGGACGGTGCATTACCACTCACGATCAATTCTATGCGTCCCAGAACCGGTTTAGCAGCGTGGGCGATACGTCAGATCTTTGCCGGATCAAAGCGATCTACAGGTGGAATGAAGACGCACGAGTGCAAGATGGCGAATCCATAGGCTAGTCGCCTGAAATCCCGCCTTATCCACCCCCGCAGAAGCCTATGGCTCTGCGGGGGTTCTTTTTGCCTATTCCACAGCCTTGGGAACAACGAAGAAGCCGTCTTCGCTCTTTGGCGCATTCGCCAGGACCTGGTCCTGGATATTGCCATCGGTCACGACATCGTCGCGCATCGGCAGTGTGGCCTCGACAACGGACGTCATCGGCTCGACGCCCTCTACATCGACCTCATTGAGCTGCTCAATCCAGCCCATGATTGCCGACAGCTCATTTGCCAGCGGCTCAAGCCGGTCTTCGCTCACGGCGATGCGTGAGAGGCGGGCAACCTTGCGGACGTCTTCCTTCGTGACACTCATGAGCGCTCTCTCCAATCGACAGAAGCGTGCGATACGCGCTAGGCAGGTCAAATTCAAGAGACGGGGGCACCGCACATTCCATGGCAATCACCGATCTCTTCGATCTTCCCCCGTCCGGGCCGCTTGTCGGTATAGACCCCGGCTCGAAGACGCTCGGGATTGCCGCGTGCGACGCAGGCCGTCTGATCGCCTCACCGGTGGAAACGATACGGAAGGGCCGCAAGCTCGCCCCCTCGCTGGACCGCCTGTTCGAGATTATGGACCAGCGGCACACCGTGGGTCTCGTGATTGGCCTGCCTCTGAACATGGATGGCAGCGAAGGTCCGCGGGCGCAGTCCGCACGGGCGCTGGCCCGCAACATCATCGCCCGGCGCGACATTCCCATCGCCTTTCAGGATGAGCGCCTCTCCAGCTCGGAGGCTGAGCGGGCCATGATCGCGGGCGACCTGTCGCGCGCACGCCGCGCAGAGCTGATCGACGCCTCAGCGGCCGCGATCATCCTGCAGACAGCCATCGACCGCCTGGCCAACGCCTCATGAGCGCCTTTCTGGCCGCCCTCGTCCCGGTCATCCTGATCACGGCGCTGGGCCGCTTTCTTGGCTGGCGAAAAACTCTCCCGGACGATGGCTGGCGCGCAGTCGAGCGGCTGGCCTATGTCGTTCTCTTACCGGCTCTCATCATCCGCGCGCTTGCCAATGCCCCTTTTGAAGAGGCGCCATGGGCGCTCATGGCCGTCCTGATCGGTGCGCAATGCCTGCTTGGCGCCGTCGGAATTCTGGCCCGCGTCTGGCCAGGCATCCGGCGCCCCGAAATCGGTACGATCATCCAGTCCAATGTCCGCTGGAACACTTTCGTGGCCCTCTCCATCGGTAGCGCCCTCTTTGGTGAAGAAGGTCTTGCGCTTGTCTCTATCGCGGCTGCGGCCATGATCCCCACCGCCAACATATTGAGCGTCACCGCCCTCACCGCTCACGCAGAGCGAGATGGGCTGCCAAAACGGAACCCGGTTACAGAGCTTGCCCGCAATCCGCTCATCATCGCCTGCCTCATCGGCGGCGCGCTTGCTGCATTCGACATCGCCATTCCGGAACTGCTCGAGCTCACCATAGATCTTCTGGGTCAGGGCACGATTGCGCTTGGCCTTCTCGCAGCCGGGGCTGGGATGGATATCGCCGCGCTTGGCGGGGCGGGGGTAAAGACAGTCACCTGGTCTATGGTACGGCTTGTCGGGCTACCCTTGATCGCGATTGCCGGGGCGCTTCTGCTCGGCGTTACCGGCATTCCGCTTGCGATTGCCGTGATCAGCGCCTCGGTGCCGACCGCGACCAGCTCCTATATCCTGGCGCGTCAGCTTGGCGGAGACGCACCGCTCGCGGCCAATCTCATCGCCATGCAGACCGTGCTTTCCATGGTAACGATGCCGCTCATCTGGTTCGCCTGTCTCAGTCTTGGGCTGTTCTAGCACTTGCCCGCCACTGGAATCGTGCCTAAACCGCCGAAAATCGAGAGGCAGCGCATGTCCATTCCGGGCTATAGCTACAAGTTCAGTCACGAGCACCTGTTGAGCATTGAGGACCTGTCCCGGCTCGACATCGAACACATTCTCGACCTCTCAGAGGAATTCGCTGAAGCGACGCGTGCCGGCAAGCGGCCTGAGCCTCATCTTAAGAACATGACGGTGATCAATCTCTTCTTCGAGAATTCGACCCGGACCATGTCCAGCTTCGAGATCGCCGCGAGACGCCTTGGCGCCGACGTCATTGCCATGCCGGTCGCGCAATCAAGCGTGAAGAAGGGCGAAACGCTGATCGATACGGCCATGACGCTGAATGCGATGGCGCCTGACGCCATCGTCATCCGCCATTCTGCGTCGGGCGGGGTGAAGCTCCTCTCGCGCAAGGTGGACTGCGCCGTCATTAATGCCGGGGACGGCACCCACCAGCATCCGACACAGGGCCTGCTCGACACGCTGACCATAAGGCGGGCCAAGGGACGGATCGAAGGGCTGAAAGTCACCATATGCGGCGACATCCTGCATTCGCGTGTTGCCCGGTCGACCACGCTGGCGCTGCATCTGCTTGGAGCAGAGGTCACACTCTGCGGGCCCGCAACACTTCTGCCATCGGGCACGGAACATTGGGGCGCGGCGCGCACGACCCATCACTTCGATGAAGCCATTGAGGGCGCCGATGTTGTCATGATGCTGCGCCTCCAGATGGAGCGTATGAATGGCGGCTACCTTCCGAGCCAGCGCGAATACTTCCGTAATTTCGGTCTCACCAAGGAACGCCTTTCCCGCGCCGCCCCCGATGTCACCGTGATGCATCCCGGCCCGATGAATCGCGGCATCGAGATCGAGAGCGCCATCGCGGACGGCGAACATTCGGTCATCACCCAGCAGGTCGAGATGGGCGTTGCCGTGCGCGAGGCGGTCCTCAAACTCCTCGCCGGGAGGCGCGTATGAGCCGCACGCTGATCACCAATGCCCGCCTGCTCTGCCCGGCTGCGGGCCTTGATGAGCCAGGCAGCCTTCTCATTGAGAATGGCGAGATCGCCACCATCGGCGATGTTTCGGGGGCGGCCGAAACGACGATCGACGCTCAGGGACTTTGCCTCGCGCCGGGCCTCATCGACCTTCGCGTCAAGACGGGGGAGCCCGGCGCCGAGCAACGTGAGACACTTGAGACAGCCTCCCGCGCCGCTGTCTCAGGCGGGGTCACCACAATGGTGGTCATGCCCGATACCAATCCAGTCATCGACGATGTCGCCCTTGTCCAGTTCATCGCCAATCGTGGCCGCGAAACGTCGAAGACGCGTGTCTATCCCGCTGCGGCACTGACCATGGGCCTCAAGGGCGAGGCAATGTCAGAGATCGGCCTCATGCAGGGCTCGGGCGCCGTCTTCTTCACCAATGGCGACTGGCCGGTCGCCGACACCTCTGTTCTACGCCGCACAATGGCCTACGCGGCCAGCTGCGACGTCATGGTGGCAAGCCGCGCCGACACCCATGCGCTATCGGCACGCGGTGTGATGAATTCCGGCGCCCGTGCCGCCCGTATGGGCCTTACCGGCCTGCCACGCGAAGCAGAATGGATCGGCCTTGCCCGCGACCTTCTCCTGGCAGAGGCCACGGGCTGCCGTCTTCTGGTCGATCAGGTCTCGACGGGGCGCAGCCTCGACATGATCCGCGACGCGCGCGAGCGCGGCGTCGAGGTCTATGTCAGCGTCGCCGCCCACCATCTGTTTTTCAATGAGACCGATGTCGGCGACTATCTCACCTACTGCAAGGTGAACCCGCCTTTCCGGAGCGAGGAAGACCGCCAGGCCCTGATCGAAGGTCTGGCCGCAGGTGAGATCGACGCCGTCGTTTCCGCGCATGACCCTCAACCCCCAGAAGAAAAGCGCCTGCCATTCGGAGAAGCTGCGTTTGGAGCGGCAGGCCTTGAGACCGTGCTCTCTGCCCTGCTCGCGCTGGTGCAGGATGAGCGGCTTGGCCTGCTTGACGCCTTGCGGTCAGTGACCGCCGCGCCCGCAAGTCTTATCGGCGTCCCGCAGGGTCGTCTCGCGGCGGGCCTGCCGGCGGACCTCATCCTGTTCGATCCGGAAAAGCCCTGGTTCTGCGAACGTGAGAACCTTCTCTCCCGCTCAGTGAATTCCCCATTCGACGGGCGGCGCATGGTCGGCCGTGTGATGCACACGCTTGTTGGCGGTGAAACGGTCTTTCAACGCTAAGGCATCAACGTGCAAGCAGCGCCAGGAGGCGGGCTTCCAGCGCGACAAGGTCAACGCTCTTACCCCGGGCCAGAATATCGAACTCCACACCGCGGCAGTAACGCACCAGCAGGTCGACAGCGTCCTGCGGCGTAGGATGGCCAAGCCGCTCGAGCGTGCGCACCAACCTTACCGGTAACAGTCCTGCCCAGTCGCTGACTTCACGCTGGAGGAGCTCGTCGCGCTGCGCATAGGCGATCATCGCATATTCGATCCGCGCAAGCTCCGCACGGTCCGGATCGGTCGCAATCAACATCATCAGAAACTGCACGACGTCACGCTCTGAAGACAGCGGGCGCGCGGTCAGCGCCCCGTCCAGACCGGCTTCATAGTCTGCCATATAGAGGCGAAATGCGTCCGCGAGCAGCGCGTCTATCGTGTCGAAATGATAGGTGATGGTGCCGGGCGAGACGCCGGCCTGCGAAGAAACGAGGCGATGCGTGATACGGTCAGCGCCCCAGTCCGGGACAAGATCGAGCGTCGCCTGGAGAATTTTCTCCCGCGCGGGCACATCCTCAAGGGGGTCGCTCTGGCCTGCCATGACGGGATCAGCGCTAGTCCATATAGGCAAAGCGATGGTTAAGATTGCTCGCACGAGAACCCGTATGGTCCGTCCGCCCGCCTTGACCTCGCCGCAAGACGCGCACACAAGACCCGTCCGCCTCAAGGCTTCAACCGGGACGAGACATATGGACGGGTTCCCCTTTATCATCGCAGCGCTCGGCGGCTATCTGCTGGGCTCCATCCCCTTCGGCCTGTTCATCACGCGGGCTGCCGGGCTCGGCGATATCCGCCAGATCGGCTCTGGTAATATCGGCGCGACAAATGTCCTTCGCACCGGCCGCAAGGATCTGGCCCTCGCTACCCTGCTTCTGGACAGTTTCAAGGCCGGCCTTGCCATTCTCGGCTTCGCGCTCCTCTTTGGAGACCGCAATGTCGGTCTGATCGCTGGGGTCTTTGCCTTTCTCGGCCATTGCTATCCCGTCTGGCTGCGTTTCAAGGGCGGCAAGGGCGTCGCGACCTATGCCGGCCTTCTTCTGTTTGCCTCCTGGAAAGGCTTCCTGGTCGCTGCGCCGATCTGGCTTGCTGTCTTTTTCCTCTCGCGCATCTCGTCACTCGCCGCCCTGACCGCAGCCCTGCTCGTGCCCATCGGCGCCTGTTTTCTCGGTGAGACGCCGTTTGCCGTGGGCGTCCTCGCAGCGTTGAGCGTCCTTGTCTTCTGGACGCACCGGGCAAACCTTGTCCGCCTTCTGAAAGGTACCGAACCGCGCTTCGGACAGAAGAAAGACGCCGGATGAGTAGCGCCTTCGGGGACGCCGCGCGCCTCGCCTGGCTGGCCCTCGCCCGTGCCCCGCAGGTTGGTCCCGTTACATTTTTCCAGCTACTTGCCCGGTTTGGGTCGCCCGAGGCGGCGCTGAGAGGCGTGCCCTCGATCCGCCCTGACATGGATGCAGCAAGACGCGAGCTGGAGGCGACACATGAAGCTGGCGGAAGGCTTCTCTATGCCGAAGATGACGCCTACCCGGCCGCCCTGGGCGAGCTCTCGCCGCCACCCCCTGTCCTGACGGTTTTCGGCGACGCCGCCCTCTTTCAGCGCTCCGCTGTCGCGATAGTAGGTGCACGCGACGCGTCTGCGGCAGGGCGGCGGATGGCGCGAGAGCTCGCCAGCGCGCTTGGCGAGGCCGGCCTTGTGATTGCCTCCGGTCTTGCCCGCGGCATTGATGGCGAGGCGCATGCCGCCAGTCTCGATACCGGAACGATTGCGGTTCTCGCCGGTGGCGCCGATCAGGTCTATCCGCCGCAGCATGGAGACCTCTATGCCGCCATCCGCGAACGCGGGCTCATCGTCTCCGAGCGTCCTCTGGGCCGCCGCGCGACCGCGCAGGACTTTCCCCGGCGCAACCGGATCATTACCGGCCTGTCTGTCGGCACTGTCATCGTGGAAGCGGCAGAAAGGTCGGGGTCGCTCATTTCCGCCCGCATGGCCGGCGAGCAGGGACGAGAGGTCATGGCTGTGCCAGGCTCGCCGCTCGACCGCCGCGCCGCCGGCACCAACAGGCTGCTGCGCGAGGGCGCGACACTGATTCGTCATGGCGAAGACGTGCTGGAGGCGATTTCCAGTCAGATCGGTGTATCCAGTACCGGCTTTCATCCTGTCCTGCCACTCGACCCACCTGACCGCCCGGATGTGGAAGATACCGGCCTTCCTGCGCGGATCCTTGAAGCGCTTTCTCCGACGCCACTTCCAATCGCAGAAATTGCTCGCGCAAGTGGCTGTAGCGCCCGCCAGTGCGCCGCCTGCCTGATGGAGCTTGAACTGGAAGGCCGTGCCCTCACTCATACGGGTGGGCTGGCGTCCCGGGTCTGAGGACTGTATCAGCCCGGCAATCAGGCTTAATAAAAGATTCTTTCCTGACGAGAAAATATGGACGCGCCATAGGACTTGTGCGATCCGGGCGGACCTTAGGAGTTGAGGGAGACGGGATGACCGGCTGGAGATCAATACTCGCGACGCTGTTGATGGCGGCTGCGTCCGCTCCGGCATTGGCGCAGGTCTCCGAAAAACCCTCCGGTGCGGCTAGCGAAGAGAAATCCGAAGCACGGGTCACGCTGGACGCTGACAGCGTCTATGTCCTGCAGGACGAGGATCTCGTTGTCGCCGAAGGCAATGTGCGCGCCGAATATCAGGGCCGCGTGATGACAGCGGAAAGGCTGACCTATAACCGCACTAGCGGAAGCGTTCGCGCCCAGGGGAACGTCGTCGTGACCGAGCCTGATGGCACACAGCGCTTTGCCGAGGAGTTCGAGACCGACGCCACGCTGGCTAACGGATATGCCGTCGGCTTCGCCCTCCAGACACCGCTCGGCGAGACGGCCGCGGCAAATGCGGCCCAGCGCCGTAATGAAACCTATAATGTGTTGGACCAGGTTCTCTTCACCGCCTGCGAACTCTGTGAGGACGGCTCCAGTCCCACTTGGGCGATCCGCGCAGGCAAAGCCGTGATCGATGAAGAAGAAGGCATGTTCAGCTATCGCAATGCTGTGCTCGAGATCGCAGGCGTTCCTGTTGTCTACTTCCCCTATTTCGCTCATCCCGACCCGCAAGCAGACCGCCGTTCCGGTTTCCTTTTCCCGCGCTTTGGCATGTCCTCCAAATATGGCGTCTTCCTGCAGCCGCAATATTACTGGTCGATTTCGCCCTATCAGGACGTGGTCATCGCCCCGGCCTTCTATTCAAAGATCGATCCGCGCCTGGCATTGGACTACCGCAAACGCTTCTATTCCGGTGACGTGCGCGTCGATATGAGCATGACCAATGAGGCGCGCTTCGACGATGATGGCGACCGCCTCAACAACAAGGCTTTTCGCGGTCATCTTTTTGCCGACGGCAGGTTCCGGATCAATAACAAATGGCGCTGGGGCTTTGCGGTCGAAGAGGTCACCGACGACCTTTATATCGAACGCTACGACATTCCCGGTCAAAATGAGCAACGGGGGATATATCGGGGGCAACCCAATGTCCTCCTGTCGCAGCTCTACACCCAAGGACAATCGCACAACTGGTATGTGGACGCCTCCGCGCAAACCTTCGACAATCTCGGGGCGAGCGGTGACGCCGAAGACGCGATTGCCGATGTCCTGCCCTACATCAACTCACAATACGATCTCGACCTGGGCAGCTACGGCTTTGTCAGCCTGACCGCGTCCAGTGCGTTTCTCCAGCGCGTGCTTGGTGTCGACAGCCGGCGTGTTTCAACCGGCGCTGAATGGTCGACCCAGCGGGTCATCCCCGGCGGGGTCCTGGTCGAGCCGTTCGCGAATGCCAGGTTTGACTATTACGACCTCGCTGATTTCCCTTCTCGCGGCGATAATGAGCGAGTGTCGCGCGGTCTTGGTGCCGCCGGCGTCAAGATGTCGATGCCTTTCTACCGCCCCGGCCGCACAGTGGACGTACTGGTGGAACCGACCGTCATGGGGGCAGTCGCCACCGCCTCTCCGAATGATGAGAACATTCCTGTTGAAGACGGCGCGTTTTACGAACTCAACACCGCCTCGCTCTTCGATGCGAGTGCGCAAGGCGGTTACGATCTCTATGAGGGCGATCAGAAAATCGCCGCAGGTATTTCAACGGTCGCCCGCTGGAAAAACGGTGTCGAAATTTCAAGCCTGGTCGGCCGACGGTGGCGCAGCGAGAATGATGAGACCTTCAGCGAGGCCAGCAATCTTGACGGCACCGTCAGCGACTGGATCGCGACCCTCGGCCTGAATGTTCCCAACCGATTCAGTTTCAGCACCAAGATCCGCCTTGATGACGAGAATCTTGCTCTGAACGGGATCGACACGTCCTTGAATTTTCAGTTCGACCGGGCACGCGCCACGGCGATGTACTATATGATCAATGAAGAAGTTTCCCGCTCGGGCATTCGCCAGGAAGGCGTCATGCTGGCTGGAGAGGTCAGTGTTACGGACAATCTCTTCGTACTCGGTTCGATCCGTCGCGAAATCCAGCTCAACCTGAATATCGCTCAATCACTCGGCGTCGGGTATCAGGATGAATGTTCCCGCTTCGAGCTTGTCTATGAACGCCAGGGCACGTTGAACCGGGAACTCGGCCCGTCTGAATCCATCGTTTTCCGCTTCTCGCTGAAATCCATCGGACAGTTCGGGAGCAGTGAATTCGACTAGGCGTCGCGTGTATCAAACCCTGCTCAACTGAAGGCGCCCCGTTGCGCGCATCATGGTGAAGGTTATGGTTCCGCGCTAGCAAGTAAGAGGCGAAGGCTGGATCGCCATCTTGGAGGTTTGCGATGATGAAAGTTCTATTGGCATCCGCAATGGTCGCGATATCTGCCGGACCGGCGGTCCTGCATGCAGAGGCGCAGGAAAACACGCAGACGATCGAAGGTATCGTCGCGATCGTTAACGATCAGCCGATTTCCTATAGTGACGTGCGCGAACGTGCGAGCCTTTTGCTCCTCACGCTTGGCGCCCAGAACCCGTCGCAGCAGCAGATCCAGCAGGTCACCTCTCAGGCGCTCGATGAGCTGATCGACGAAAAGCTTCAGCTTCAGGAAGCGCAGGAATACGAAGTTGAGGTCTCCGAAACCGACATCAACAATGCCATTGCTGACATGGCGAACCAGTCGGGCATGGACCGCGAAGGTCTGGTCAATGTACTGCTTTCCTCAGGCGTCAATCCGTCGAGCCTGGAGGCGCAGATGCGCGCCGAGATCGCCTGGCGGCGAATCATGGGCGGGCTTTACGGCTCACGTATCCGCATTTCGCCCAACCAGATCGATGAGGCACTCGAGCAGCGCCGCGCAGCCCTGACAAAAGTGCAGTACAATCTCGATGAGCTTTTCCTTTATGCTCCGAGCGAGGAAGAAAAGAGTCAGGCCCTTCAGGGCGCGCAAACCATTATGGAGCAGCTGGACGCCGGCGCGCCGTTCTCTCTCGCTGCCCAGCGGCTCTCGTCTGCGCCAACAGCCGCCTCAGGCGGCGACATGGGCTGGGTGTCGCTTGATGATATCGATCCCGAAGTTGCGGAGACCGTGCGTAACATGTCCAGCCCGGGCGTGTCGGACCCCATCGTCGTGAATGACGGGATCTATCTCATAAACTACAAGGCCAAGCGCGACCCGGATGATCTGGAAACCCGCGTTGACCTGGTACGGCTTGCTGTTCTCGACGGGTCCGAGGATGCGCTGCGCGAAGCGGCCAGCGAGGCCAATAGCTGTGAAGCAGCCATTGAGGTGGCAGCAGATAACGACAATCTGGATGCTACTGAGATTGAGGATATCCGCATGGAAGACCTCGGTCAGGAAGGCCAGAACATGATCAACGAGGTCGAGATCGGTCAGCCCACCCAGGTCTTCGCGCTCTCTGGCCGTCTGGCCGTCATGTATGTCTGTGACCGCCGCCAGTCCGGCGCGGCCCTGCCGACGCGCGAGGAAATGGAAGACCGCCTCTTCGCACGCGAACTTTCGATGATTTCCGACCGCTCACTGCGCAATCTGCGTCGCGAGGCAACGATCATCCAGCGCGGCAGCTAGGCAGAGGTCCCGGGGCACATCAGGGCAGCAAGACGATGAGCCATTCAGGGCAACTGCCACTCGCTGTTACCATGGGCGACCCGGCCGGCTGCGGCCCGCAGATCACCCTGCGCGCCTGGCAGGCCCTCGCGAAAGAGGACGCGGCGCCCCCTTTCTATGTCATCGCCGATCCGGCCCTTTTTGGAGACGCCGCTGAGATCATTGCCTCCCCCGGTGATGCAGCCAGCCTCTTTGCCCGCAAGCTCCCGGTGGTGCCGCTCAGCTCTCCCTTGCCAGCTTTTGAAACCGGAGTCCCCAATCCGGAACTGGCACCAGCCATCCTTGAAAGCATCGACAAGGCCATGGCCGACAGTTTCGCGGAGAAGGCTGGCGGCGTTGTGACGAACCCGATCTCCAAGGCGGTGCTCTATTCTGCCGGTTTCAAACACCCCGGGCACACCGAATACCTTGCCGACCTCTCGAAGAAGGAAACCGGCAGGACCACGCCGCCCGTCATGATGCTCGTCGGCGGTGGACTGCGGGTGTCGCTAGCCACCATCCATGTGCCGCTGATGCGGGTTCTCGACCATCTCACACCGTCCGCGCTTGAACATGTCATCCGCGTCACTGCCGCCGCCATGGAGCGCGACTTCGGTCTCAGCACGCCGCGCATCGGCCTCACAGGCCTCAACCCGCATGCCGGGGAAAGCGGCACGATCGGACTTGAAGAGCGTGACATCATCAACCCCGTGGCCGGCCGGTTGCGCGCTGAAGGCATCAACGTTTCCGACGCCCGGCCTGGCGATACGATTTTTGCCGAAGCGCTGGACGGGCGGTTCGACGCCGTCATTGCGATGACACACGATCAGGGGCTCATCCCGGTCAAGACGCTCGATATATGGGGCGGCGTAAACACCACGCTCGGCCTGCCTGTCATCCGCACCAGTCCCGACCATGGCACCGCCTATGACGCGGCCGCCGAAAACAAGGCGCGTCCCGACAGTCTCATCGCGGCCATTCGCCTTGCCAGCAAAATGGCCGCCGAGCGGGCGCTTCATGACGGATGAGACCCCCGAATTCTCGCAGGCCCGCGCCCGTAAAGCGCTTGGCCAGCATTTCCTGTTCGACCCGGACATATTGCGGCGCACAGCGTTAGCAGCTGGCCCCGTGGATGGGCGCACCGTCATAGAGGTCGGGCCGGGGCCCGGTGGCCTGACCCACGCGCTCCTGAAGGAAGGGGCGGCGAAAGTGATTGCGGTCGAGGCCGACACCCGCTTTGCCGAAGCCCTGAATGAATGGCCGGATGCCTTGTCCGGCCGGCTCAAAGTCTATCAGCGCGATGCCCGAAAGGTGAACTGGCCTGAACTGATCGACGATGCGGGCGGCAGCCAGCCAGCCATGATCGTCGCCAATCTCCCCTACAATGTCGGCACGCCGCTTCTTATCGACTGGCTGAAGGCTGGTGACTGGCGCGGGGAGATGGCGCTGATGTTCCAGAAAGAGGTCGCAGAACGTATCGTCGCTGGGCCGAACACACCCCATTACGGGCGCCTCGCCGTTCTCACGCACGCCGTCTGCGACGCCCATATCGCCTTCACGCTGCCGCCCGGGGCTTTCAGGCCGCCGCCAAAGGTGGACAGCGCAGTCGCCGTCCTGACGCCGCTCCAGCCGGAGAAACGCTTTGGCGACCTCGACACGCTGGAAAAGGTCTCCACGGCGGCCTTCGGTCAGCGCCGCAAGATGCTCCGCGCCAGCCTCAAAGCCCTCGCAAAGACCCGTGGGATTGACCCAATCGACTGGATCGAAAGCTGCGGTATCGATCCGACGGCGCGCGCCGAAACCCTGACGCAGGATGAATTCCGGGCGCTCGCCAGTCATCTGGCCAAGCAGAGCTAGCCTTCGAGCCTGACCGGCTTACGCCTCGCCCATCAGCTCGCGTACATGGTCTTCAAGGCTGAGCTGGCGCAAGCGCTTCAGGCGCTCGACCAGCAGAATTCGCTTCAGCCGTTGATAGGCCACATCGAGGTCGTCATTCACGATAGCATAGTCGTAGCGCCGCCAGTGGCGCATCTCCGCCTTGGCGTCGCGCATCCGGCGCTCGACGATCTCGTCATCGGAGCCCTCACGTGCCGCCAGGCGCGACTTCAGCGCCTCGATGCTCGGCGGCAGGATGAAGACCGACACGACATCGCGCGGCATCTGATCATGCAGCGCATCGGCGCCCTGCCAGTCCACATCGAACAGGACGTCATGCCCGGTTTCCAGCAGGCGCTCCGTGTCGGCGCGCGGTGTGCCATAGAGGTTATCGAAGACCAGCGCCCATTCGAGAAATTCGCGCTTGCCGATCATGTCGCGGAACTCTTCGCGCGACTTGAAATGATAATCGACGCCGTCGGTTTCCCCAGGACGCGGGGGCCGCGTGGTGGCCGAAACCGACAGCTTGATGTCGGAAAACTCTTCCATCAGTTTGCGGCAGAGCGTTGTCTTGCCCGCCCCCGATGGTGAGGAGATGACAAGCATCAGTCCCCGGCGTTCGCCTGCGTCTTTCGGATGGCCGCTATTCGACATTGGCTGCCTGCTCCTTGAACTGATCCACCAGCCCTTTGAGGGCGAGTCCTGCATTCGTCAAATCAAGGCTGGCTGATTTCGAACACAGCGTATTGGCTTCGCGGTTGAATTCCTGCGCCAGAAAATCGAGCTTGCGGCCGATGGGGCCGCCCTCGCTCATCAGAGTGCGCGCGCTGGCAATATGGGCGCGAAGACGGTCGATCTCTTCGCGCACATCCGCTTTTGCCACTGACAGAGCGATCTCGGCGGCCAGACGCTCGCTGTCGACCTTGTCGCTGGCATCCAGCTCTGCCAGCTGCTTTTCGAGCCGGGCCTTGAGAAGCTGGGGCTGCTCTGCCGCAACGCTCTCAGCCTTCGCGACCAGGGCGTCCATCTCATCCAGATAGCCGGTCATCATGGTTTCCAGCGCCGCACCTTCGGCGAGGCGGGCAGCTTCAAGATCGGACAGGCATTCCTCACCCGCCGCGCCCAGCATCTCGACGGTCTCTTCGCTGGCGAGGGTGCGCGTGGACTGGTTGCCGGTCTCCACGACGCCCTTGATACTCATCAGTGTCGCAATCGCGCCAAGGTCGGCCGCATGGCCGGAGGCCGCCTCGAAAGCTCTCAGAAGCTGTTGCAGGGCCGCGTGATTGACACTCAGCGTCTCTGCCGTGCCTGTGAACTCGATCCTCAGGCCAACCTGCATATTGCCGCGCGCAAACCGCTTCGACGCGGCCTGCTTGATGAGGCGGTCCAGCACTTCAAATCCGCCGGGGACGTTCACCCGCACATCGAGTGAGCGGCCGTTGACGCTCTTTGCCTCTATGGCCCAGCTACCCCACGCCGCCTCACCGGCAACGCGGGCAAACCCTGTCATGGATGAAACCTTGCCGCTCAATCTTCACTCCGTTCGCGCGCAATCTCCCGGCGCTCATATTCACGATAGGCCGCGACATTGCGGTTATGTTCTGCCAACGTCTCTGCAAAGGCATGCCCGCCAGACCCGTCGGCCACGAAGAAGATAAAGTCGGTCTCCGGCGGGTTGAGCACGGCCGCAATGGAGGCCCTGCCCGGATTGCAGATCGGCGTCTTTGGCAGTCCGTCGATCTCATACGTGTTCCAGTCTGTCACCCTGTCGAGCTCTGACCGGTAAAGCGTGCGCCGTACCTTTTTACCGTTCAGCGTACGATAGAGCGGCTCGCCCCGCGAGACGCCGTAGATGACGGTCGGATCGCTTTCCAGGCGCATGCCCCGGCGAAGGCGGTTGGTGAACAGGCCGGCGACCAGCTGGCGCTCCTCTGCATGACCTGTCTCCTTCTCGACCACAGAGGCCAGAATGATCGCTTCTTCCGACGTGGATACGGGAATATCGTCGGCGCGCTGCGGCCAGAGCTCTTCCAGAAGGTCGTCCTGCGCCTTTTCCATCCGCTCGATAATGGCCGTGCGCGACTTCTCGGCTGAGAAAATGTAGGTGTCGGGCAGCAGAGTCCCCTCCCCGATCTCACGGTCCGGCATGTCGCCTTCCAGATCCTCATGGTTTTCGACAAGGCGCAGGATCTGCGCGGTCGTCAGCCCCTCGGGTACGGTAATCCGGTAGGTAAGGACATCACCAGAGACAAGACGCTCCAGAATGGAGGCGACGCTAGCGCGAGGCGGAATAGCGTATTCGCCAACCTTCAGGCCCGCCTCCATATCGGAAATGCGTGCATGCAGCTTCATCGTCGTGGCGCTGGAGATGATCCCCTGCTCTTCCAGTCTCTGCGCCACCGCACTGACGGAATCCCCCTGGCGCACCTCAAAGACCGTGCTTTCGACAAGCGGCCCCGGCTCGGCGATCTCGTTCTGAAGCCAGAACCAGCTAGCGACAACGGCGATGCCGGCCAGACCGGCAAGGACAAAGGCCAGCGCCACGAGCGCCTTAATGAACCGCATATCGAAGCCCCCGCTGATTCAAGCTCATCCTGTTTTGCCTGAGCTTTGTCGCTTAGGGAACTAGTCGGCCTGTTTCAGGATAAGGCAAGCATTGGTGCCGCCAAAGCCAAACGAGTTCGACATGGCTGCACGGACCTTGCCCTTCTTGGCCTTGTGGGGAATGAGATCGATGGGCGTATCGACACTCGGATTATCGAGATTGAGCGTCGGCGGCATGATCTGATCGCGCAGCGCAAGGGCGCAGAAAGCCCCCTCAATCGCCCCGGCAGCCCCCAGAAGGTGGCCAACGGCAGACTTGGTCGAGGACAGCGACAGATTCTTCGCATGATCGCCGAACAGGCGCTCAACAGCACCAATCTCGCCCTCATCGCCCTTCGGCGTCGAAGTACCGTGCGTGTTGACGTAATCGATGTCGGAAACGTCGAGACCGGAATGGCCAAGCGCCATCTTCATCGCACGGTAGCCGCCCTCAGAGCCTTCGGCAGGCGCGGTGATATGATAGGCGTCGCCCGTAAGGCCGTAGCCAGCGACTTCGGCATAGATTTTCGCACCGCGAGCCTTTGCGTGCTCATACTCCTCAAGCATGAGGATTGCGGCGCCCTCGCCCATGACAAAGCCATCGCGGTCCTTGTCGTATGGACGTGAGGCTTTCTCCGGCGTGTCATTGAAACTGGTCGACATCGCCTTGGCCGAACAGAAACCGGCAATGCCGATCTCACAGATCACAGCCTCGGAGCCGCCTGCCAGCATCATGTCGGCATCGCCATATTTGATGAGGCGGGCCGAGTCGCCGATGGCGTGCGCGCCTGTCGCACAGGCCGTCACCACCGAATGGTTCGGGCCCTTGAAGCCGTGGCGGATAGAGACCTGCCCGGAGGCAAGGTTGATCAGCGCAGAAGGGATGAAGAATGGGCTGACCTTACGGGCGCCCTTCTCATACAGCGTGATCGACGTCTCATAGATCGACTGGAGCCCCCCAATGCCCGAACCGATCAGAACGCCTGTGCGCTCCTTCTCCTCATCGGTCTCCGGTTTCCAGCCAGAGTCCGCGACAGCCTCGTCAGAGGCGGCCAGGGCATAAAGGATGAACTCATCGATCCGGCGGCGCTCTTTTGCGGACGCCGCCGTATCAGGGTCGAAAGAGTACGGATCGTCCGCACTCCCGCCGCCGCGGCCGTCTTTCCACGGAACCTGGCAAGCGATCTTGCAAGGCACGTCCTTGGTATCGAACAGGTCAATCGGACCTGCCCCGGACTTGCCCGCAAGCAGACGCTCCCATGTGGCCTCACGCCCGTTTGCCAACGGTGAGACGAGACCTATCCCGGTAATAACGACACGGCGCATCAGCTAACCCTCTTAAGAGACGTGAGCCTTGATGTGGGTGACAGCGTCACCAACGGTGCGGATATTTTCCTGAACATCGTCAGGAATCTCGATGTTGAATTCTTCTTCGAAAGCCATGACCAGCTCGACCAGGTCGAGGGAGTCAGCACCGAGATCGTCGATAAAGCTCGCCGATTCAGTCACTTTGTCTGCTTCAACGTCGAGATTCTCGACAACGATCTTTTTAACACGCTCGAAAACGTCAGACATGGAAACCTCTCTCATAATGTCTGATGGGAAGACTATTTGTCTTGGGTTGCCCGTTAGCACACTGATAAAGATATCGCCAAGGGCTGCAACTGTTGGGTGACCCTCGGTCAGATCATGGCCATGCCGCCATTCACGTGCAGCGTCTGGCCTGTGACATAGGCCGCCTCGGCCGATGCTAGGTAGACCGCCGCTGCTGCAATATCGCTGCCCTGACCCAGTTTACCCGCCGGAATCTGGCCCAGAAGCGCTTCTTTCTGAGCGTCTGGCAGGACATCCGTCATTGGCGATTCGATGAAGCCAGGTGCGATGCAGTTGGCGGTAATGCCGCGGCTGGCGACTTCCTGGGCGAGTGATTTGGTAAAGCCGATCATGCCAGCCTTGGAGGCACAATAATTGGCCTGCCCAGGATTGCCGGTAACGCCGACAATGGAGGTGATGCCGATAATACGGCCATGACGGCGCTTCATCATACCGCGCACGACCGATTTGGTCAGCCTGTAATAGGAGCCGAGATTGACGTTCATCACATCGTCGAAATCTTCCGGCTTCATCTGCATGAGAAGCTTGTCGCGCGTGATACCGGCATTGGCGACCAGAATGTCGAGCCCGCTGCCCAGCGCCTCTTCGGCGCGGCTGACAAGGCTGTCGACCGATTCGGCATCGGAAAGGTTCGCCGTTACCACGGCGCCTTCGCCTTTCAGCCCTGCCTTCACCTCTTCCAGCACACCTTCGCGCGTGCCCGACAGGGCAACTTTTGCGCCCGCTTCGGACAGGGCGGCGGCAATGGCGCTTCCGATGCCACCCGAGGCACCCGTGACGAGGGCGGTGCGTCCGCTCAGATCAAACATGCGGCTGTCATCCTTCCTGTGTTGCGGCTTCTGCCGTCTCGTGTCGCTTCCTGAGAGACCTTGTCGCCCTAGCGGAGGCGGCTGGCAACCGATTCTATGTCTTCGGGTGTCCCAAGCGTCAGTCCCTCGATCTCTTTTGCCGTGCGCCGGTTCATGACACTCAGCACCTTGCCTGCACCGGCCTCGACTGTCAGCTCGATGCCCTGGGCGGCCATATATTCAACGCTTTCGCGCCAGCGAACCTGCCCGCAGACCTGTTCGATGAGATACTGGCGGATCTCCACCGGGTCTGTGGTCGGCGTGGCCGTGACATTTGCGATAAGTGGTACGCTCGGCGCCTTGATCTCGATCTCCGAGAGCGCCTTCATCATCTCATCGGCAGCTGGCTGCATCATGGAGCAATGGAAGGGGGCGCTGACGGGCAGCATCATCGCCTTCTTGATCCCCACCTCGCCGGTCTTTGACGCGGCAAGCTCAATCGCTGCCTTCGACCCCGAAATCACGATCTGTCCCGGCGCATTGTCATTGGCGATCTCACAAACCCCGCCCTCAGCGCGGCCGAGCTCACAGAGCGCGACGGCCTGCTCCGGCGTTGCGCCCAGCAGGGCCGCCATCGCGCCCTCTCCGGGCGGCACGGCAGCCTGCATGGCATTGCCGCGTATGCGTAGGATACGTGCCGCGTCGGCCAGTTCGATCGCCCCACTGGCTGCAAGCGCGGAATACTCACCCAGCGAATGACCCGCGACGAAGGCTGCTTTTTCCGGGCCAACGCCTTCGGCCTGCAGCGCGCGCATCGCGGCGACACTGACGGCCATCAGGGCCGGCTGCGTATTCGCCGTCAGCTTCAGCTCTTCCTCGCTGCCTTCCCAGATCAGCATGGAAAGGTCCTGATGAAGCGCGGCGTCAACAGCCTCGAAGACCTCCTGCGCCTGCGGATAGGCTTCGGCCAGGTCCTTGCCCATGCCGATGAACTGGCTGCCCTGTCCGGGAAAAATGAACGCGAACTTGGTCATGCGGTCCTGCCCTTGTTGTGACATTTCTTTTTCGATTGGCGCATTGCCTAGAAGCCCCTTTCACGATGCGCAAGTATCGGGTGGAGTCCCTTCGGCCGATGGGTCAATGACAAGGGGCAACAGAATGACAGGGAAATACATGATCACCCAGCACGACAAGGCTGTCGCCTTTCAGGCCCTCCATGACGGCGGGTGCTTCCTCATTCCCAACCCCTGGAATGTCGGGTCTGCCCGCATCCTTCAGGGGCTCGGGTTTCAGGCGCTTGCCACGACCAGCGCCGGCTTTGCGAATGCCAATGGCCTCAACGATTATGAAGTGACCCGCGAGATGGTGATGGCGCATGCGGGCTCTCTCTGCGCCGCTACGCACCTTCCTGTCTCGGCAGATCTTGAAAATGGCTTCGGCGATGAGCCGGCCACCTGCGCGGAAACCATACAGCTTGCCGCAGCGGCTGGTCTGGTCGGCGGCTCGATTGAGGATTTCAGCCCTGGACGCAAAGCCCAGTATGAGATTGCCGAAGCGCGCGACAGGGTCGCCGCCGCCGTCGAAGCCGCCAACTCCCTGCCCTTTCCCTTTATCCTCACGGCACGGGCGGAAAATTTCTTCACCGGCATACCGGACCTGGCCGACACCATCCAGCGTCTGCAGGCCTATCAGGAGGCCGGCGCCCATGTTCTCTACGCACCGGGGCTCCGGTCGCTGGAGGATATCCGCACGGTTCTATCCTCTATAGACAGGCCCCTGAACGTGTTGATGGGGCCACGTGATGGCTTCGTTCCAGTCGAGGAGCTGGCCGCGCTCGGCGTACGGCGGGTCAGCCTCGGCGCCTCGCTATCCAACGCCGCCAATGGCGCGCTGATCCGGGCTGCGAAGGAGCTTCTGCGACCGGGCACATTCGGCTTTACGCAAGATGGCGTTGGCGGCGCGCAGCTCATGGCCGTCATGGATGCTGAAAAAGCCTGAAGCCACTGGGCTTTCAGCCTTGATTTTATCCACAGTCTGGGCTTTAAGCCCCCTCTTCACACGGGGTGCGGTCCCGATATCCGGAATGAGCCGGATGACCGGGGGCCATCGCCGGAACGTCTTCCCGCGTTCCAGCGCCGCATCGCGAACACCAGGGAAAGACAATTATGGCACTTTATGAACACGTGCTGATCTCACGTCCGGACATCTCGCCTGCACAGGTCGAGAGCCAGATCGAAGAGCTCGGCCAATGGCTTGAAAGCCAGGGCGCAAAAGTCGGCAAGACCGAGTATTGGGGCCTGCGCAATCTGTCCTATCCGATCAACAAGCAGCGCAAGGGACACTATTCCCTGCTCAACGTCGACGGCCCTGCCGAGGCGATCCATGAGCTTGAGCGCCGTCACCGCATCTCCGACGACGTCATCCGCTACATGACCATCAAGGTCGATGAGCTGGACGACGAGCCGTCCCCGATGATGGGCCGCAAGGGCCGCAAGGACTAGGGAGACAGAGACATGTCATCAGAAAACAACCAGGGTGATATCAACATCACCAACATCCCGGCCCGGCGTACCTTCAACCGCCGCCGCAAGGTCGATCCGTTTTCGGGCGAAGGCGCTCCGAAGATCGACTATAAGGATGTAAAGCTGCTGCAACGCTACATTTCGGAAAAGGGCAAGATCGTCCCTTCCCGGATCACTGCAGTGAACGTCAAGAACCAGCGCAAGCTCGCCCGTGCCATCAAGCGCGCCCGCATGCTCGCGCTTCTGCCATTCACCGTGAAGTAGGAGGCCCAAAACATGGACATCATCCTTCTTGAACGCGTCGAGAACCTCGGCGAACTCGGTGAAGAAGTCACAGTGAAGAACGGCTTTGCCCGTAACTTCCTGCTTCCGCGTGGCAAGGCCCTCATCGCGAACGACCGCAACCGCGCCCGTTTCGCCGCTGAGCGTGACATCATCGAGAAGCGCAACGCAGACGCGCGCGCTGAAGCCCAGCAGACCGGCGACAGCCTGGACGGCACAGAGCTCGTCCTGATCCGCCAGTCTTCGGACACCGGCAACCTTTACGGTTCCGTCTCGACCCGCGACATCGTCGATGCGCTGGACGAGAAAGGCTTCAAGGTCCGCCGCGGCCAGATCAAGCTCGACCAGCCGATCAAGACCATCGGCATCTACGAAATGGGCGTTCGCCTTCACGCAGAAGTCCTCGTCGACATCTCCGTGAACGTTGCCCGTTCGATGGAAGAAGCCGAGCGTCAGGCTGCCGGTGAGAACGTCATCGAGACGATCCAGGCCGAACAGCAAGGCGCTGCCGCCGAGCAATCGGCCGAGCTGGCTGAAGCTTCAGCCGAGCGCGAAGAAGAGACCCGCGAAGCCCCCGAAGAGGAATAGGCAACGCGGCGTTTCACGCCAGACTTTTGAAAAAGGCCGTGCCCGCCGGGCGCGGCCTTTTTTGTTGGGCACCAGACTGATTCGAATCGCTGTATTCCACGACATGGAGTCAACTGTGGACATCGGGGAAAGCTTCGTGAACATCGCTGAAGTCAAGAGTGCAATCTTCCCCCCTCAGGCGTAAAGTTTACCCATCGGTAAGAGCCTTTTCGAGGACGCGCGCATGAACGATATGTCCAATACGCCACAGACGGTCGAGGCGCCGCACAACCTGTCTGCAGAAGCCGGTGTTCTGGGCGCGATCCTGTATGACAACAATGCGTTCCAGCGCGTGGCGGATATTCTCCGCACAAGCGATTTTTATTCCATCCCCCATCAGGAAATCTTCGAGGTCTGCTCGACAATGATCCAGGGCGGCCGTGTGGCCGACGGCATCACGCTGCGCGAGCATTTCGAGAAGGCTGACAAGCTGCAGGAAATCGGCGGCGCCTCCTATCTGGCAGAGCTTCTGGACTCGGCCGCCTTCGGTCCGGAAATCTCCGACTATGCGCGCATGATCCGCGATTTCGCGATGCGCCGGGAGCTGATCGACATCGGCGCCACCGTCCAGCACCGCGCCTTCAAGCCCGCCCCTGAAGAAGATGGGGACAAGCAGCTGGAGCTTGCTGAGCGTCAGCTCTTCGACCTTGCAGACCGGGGCTCGTCCGGCAGGGGCTTTCACTCCTTTTCCACGGCCCTCAAAGAGTCGCTCGCCATGGCGGAAGCCGCCTTCAAGCGAGACGGCAAGATCGCAGGTATCGCCTCACAGCTGGATGACCTCGACACCATGCTGGGCGGCTTCCACAAGTCCGACCTCGTCATTCTTGCTGGCCGCCCGTCCATGGGGAAGACGACGCTCGCCACCAATATCGCCTTCAACGCCGCGCAGGCCTGCCGGCGTGAGACACAGCCGGATGGGTCGAAGAAGACCGTCGAAGGCGCTGTTGTTGCGTTCTTTTCTCTCGAAATGTCGTGCGAACAGCTTGCCACGCGGATCATCGCAGACCGCACCGGCCTCAACGCCCACCACATCCGTCAGGGCGATCTCGATGCCAGCGATTTCGAGAAGATCCGCCAGGCCACCGAAGAACTGCAAAATCTGCCGCTCTATATCGATGATCAGGGCGGCATCTCGATCAGCCAGCTTGCCGCCCGCGCCCGGCGTTTGAAACGGACCAGCGGTCTCGACATGGTCGTGATCGACTATCTGCAGCTGCTGACATCGACGACCGGAAAGGCGAGCGATTCCCGCGTGCAGGAGATCACGCAGATCACCATGGGCCTCAAAGCCCTCGCCAAGGAACTCAACGTCCCTGTCATCGCCCTTTCGCAGCTATCGCGTCAGGTGGAACAGCGCGAAGACAAGCGTCCGCAGCTCTCAGACCTTCGCGAATCCGGCTCAATCGAGCAGGACGCCGATGTCGTCATGTTCGTCTATCGCGAGTCCTATTATCTGGAGCGGACCGAGCCCCAATCGGGAGGCGACGACCCGCAGGCGGCCGAGAAATGGACAAAATGGCGCCAGCGCATGGATGAGGTTCTCGGCACCGCAGAGGTCATCATCGGCAAACAGCGTCACGGCCCGATTGGCCGGGTCACGCTGGCTTTCGATGCCAACACGACCCGTTTCGGCAATCTTCGACGCCAGCAGGAGCCAGATTTTGTATAGAAGCGCTTGCGGGCGCACGTCACAGCAGACTATGCCGCCCGCATGAGCCTCAGTCCCCACGCCCTTGTCCATACGCGAAATATCGTCGCCAACTGGCGCGCGATCGGTGCGCTGGTACCTGGCAGCGAGGCGGGCGCAGTGGTGAAAGCCAACGCCTATGGGCATGGCGCCGGACCCGTCGTAACTGCCCTTCATGCAGCAGGCTGCCGCACATTTTTCGTCGCCTATGTCGAGGAAGGCGCTGAACTTCGCAGCATTGTCGGCGGAGACGCTACAATTCTTGCCTTCAACGGAGCGGGGCCCGACGATGCGAACATTGTGCGCGAAAGCGCGATCCTGCCCGTCATCAATTCCATTCCCGCACTCAAGGACTGGCTCGCCCTCCCCAACATGCCGGACTATGCCGTCCATATCGACACCGGCATGAACCGGCTTGGTGTGCGGATGGAGGATGTTGGCGAACTGGCAGCGCTCACCGCCCATGCACCGCCCGGCCACATCATGTCGCACCTTGTGGACTCAGACGACCGCTCGCAGCCCATCAATGAACGCCAGCTTGCCCGTTTTACCGAAGCCGCCTCGCATTTTCCCGAAGCCATCAAAAGCTTTTCCAATACAGGCGGCTGTTTCATGGGCCGGGCCTACGGGTTCGATGTCGCCCGCCCCGGCATCGGTCTCTATGGCGGCGGCCCGCCT